>JAGVEU010000098.1 GCA_020057985.1 Calditrichota bacterium
GAGCGCGTGTGATCGTATTTTCCAGTTCCCGCACATTCCCGGCCATGTGTAGGTCATCAAGTGTTGAAGGGCCTCCGGAGTCACGTCTGTCGGACCGCCGAGGGATTGACGTCCCTTGCTGAGGAAATGGCGGACGAGGAGCGGAATATCCGGTAGTCGTTCATGGAGGGGCGGCACCCAGACCGTCAGTATATAGAGCCGGAAATACAGGTCTTCACGAAATCGTCCGCTTCGAATCTCGTCCGGCATTTCCCTATTCGTGGCGGCAACAACCCGCACGTCGGCATGATGGGTTATCGTGTCTCCCACCGCGCGATACTCGCCGTTTTGCAGAAAGCGCAGGACTTTCGACTGAATATTGAGGGGAATGTCCGCTACCTCATCGAGGAACAGAGTGCCGCCTTGCACGGCGTCTACCAGACCTGGTTTGTTCGCAACGGCGCCCGTGAAGGCTCCCAGCTTATGTCCGAACAGCTCACTCTCGAAGATCTCGGGCGAGACGTTGCCACAGTACAGTGCTATGAATGGCTTCTAGGCACGGGACGAAACGTGATGGATTTCCCGCGCGACCAGTTCTTTTCCCGTGCCCGATTCCCCTTCGATGAACACTGGGAGTTCAGTCTTGGCAATGCGATCAATCATGGAGTAGAGTTCCTGCATGGCCGATGAGGCGCCGATCAGTGCGCCTTTCCGCATTTCATTTCGATCCTTAAGCTCTTCGAGCGCGCGCCAAGCGCTATCATAGCGGCGGGCGTTCTCGATTGAGAGCATGGCAAGCGCCGCGAGGCTAGCCAACGCTCCGAGGTTCTCTTCCTGAAACAGGTCCCGGTCACTGCGGCTGTCCAGATACACTACTCCTTCCACGCGATCTATCCCGATCAGGGGAATGGCTGCCGCCGCGAGAATGTGCTGAAGGATAACGGAGGATTGGTGGAGAAAACGCGGATCGTTCCTGCGCGCTTTCGGTGAGAACCGGTCGTCGGCGCTCCATTGCGTTTTCGATCAGAGACTGCGTGATTGTTTCGAGCGTCGGGGCAGCTCCTTCGCCGCTATGTCGGGTGGCTGCAATCTGCAGTTGGTCACCGCCCGGACTGCGCAGAATCACAAGGGAATTTTCCGCGTGCATGGTCTCAATTGCAACTGAAGTGACAGCATCGAGTACCTCCTGCAACGGACGAAGTTCGAGCAACTTGCGTCCGACGTTCATGATCCGGTCGGTTGTCAGCAAAGCTGTTGGGTCAGTCACGGCAAGACTCCATGGAAAACTATGAACTCGCCCTCTTTGGAACGGGACGTATTCTCAAAGACGTCCTGTACCGTAAGCGTCCAGTAGTAGTCCCCGTCTTCGAGGGAGTCGGTAACGATCACGCGAGTTGTATCCGGCTGGAGTGAATCCGCTATCCAGAAGACAGCCTCAAACTCCTGATCGAGAACTGTAACCACATAGGTGAACGGAAAGCTCGTCGTAAACCGCTGCCAAGCAAGTTCAGGAAAGGCCGAAGTAGTGTCGTTGCCACGCGGCGCCTCCAACTCAGGTGTGGATTCAATGACGCGAAAGAGATAAACCGGAGCGCGAGTGTACAGGCTATCGTGCGTGGTAAGAATGGAGTTTACCCCAAAAACTGGACAGTTGGAAGTGTCACGTTAGTATCTGCGGGTGGGCTTGTTCTTGTTTTAGTTCGAACTTGACCGGGGGCACGTAGCCGATTGCCAAGTGCAGTCGTTTGCGGTTGTAGACGTCTTCGATGAAGTAAGGCAAGCGCGCCTGTGCCGCTTCGATGGTCTCGTAATTTGACAGGTAGACTTCTTCTTTTTTCAGGGCGGCCATGAAGCTTTTCGCTTGCGCGTTGTCGTAGGGGTTTCCGGTTCGGCTCATGCCGATCTGGAAGCCGTGGGCTTTGAGAACATTCGTGTAAGCATAGTTGGCATACTGGACTCCCTGATCGCTGTGGTAGAGGTAGCCGGAGGCAGCCTCTAATAGCTGAGGCTTTCAAATATTCTGTCAAATAATTTTTGCAGAATAAGGAAAGAAACCTCCTGCTCGCGAAATTAGCCAATAGAGTGACATGAGGCTTCGAAATCACTTGAAGACCCAAAGTACTTTTGTGAAATAATCCACGAGGACTCCTATTCGCAGGACATGGGTCAGTCTTGTTCTGGAACTTGTAAGGTGTTTATTTTGCTTGAAATACCAAATATGATGCCCAATGGATAACTCTTGCATTATTACTCTGTTGTACACATATTATGCTGCACATCTTTTTCTCTTCCGTGCTTTTCAAATGTAAGATACCTTCCCACATATCCATCCAATCACTCACCAACTCAAGGAGTTCAGATCATGAAATCGCGACTCATTTTTCTGTTCACGTTCATCGCGGGGAGCGCATTTGCCGCCGTACCGCAGCAAATCAATTATCAGGGCTATCTGGCGAGTTCGGACGGCACACCGTTGGATACAACTGTAGACATGACTTTCAAGCTTTACACCGATTCCACCACAGGAAGTCTGCTGTGGACAGAAACTCGACCTTCCGTGACTGTCGCTGAGGGTCTCTTCAATGTTCGCCTCGGACAGATCACTGCACTTGGCGATAATGTTTTCAACAATACGCAAGTTTGGCTGGACATCGCCATCGGCAGCGACGCGGAAATGACTCCTCGCACACGCGTAGCTGCCGTGCCTTATGCGTTTCGTTCTGCTTACGCAGACACAGCAGGAGTGGCGCCTCCAAGTGGTGCAGCTGGTGGTGATTTGACCGGGACATATCCGAATCCAACGATTGCTAACAATGCCGTCACGACGGCGAAAATCCAACCGAACGTGGTCAGCAGCGTGGACGGTGTCGCCAATGATGGTGCGGATATAGACCTCGTCGCCGGATCGAACATCTCCATTACACCGAATGATACCAATAACACGATCACTATTGCAGCCACAGGGATTGGAACGGGAGACATCACGGCGGTGAATGCCGGTAGCGGCTTGACAGATGGTGGAACATCGGGTGATGTAACACTCAATGTGGGGGCTGGAACTGGTATATCGGTGAGTGCCGATTCAGTAGCTTTGGCAGCCAATTATGTAAATGGCAGTGCTTACGATGCACGATTCGTGAATGAAGCACAGAATAGCTCGATAACGAGCAGCATGATCACCGATGGACAGATCGCCAATGCTGATATTTCGCCCACTGCAGCCATTGACCCAGGCAAGATCACCGGTACAGCGTGGACTTCAAACAACGATGGTGCAGGTAGTGGACTTGATGCTGACAAGTTGGACGGCCTTGAGTCAACCTCATTCCCACAACTTGCGGCAAGCCAGACTTGGTTAGGAGCGAATACCTTTTCGAGTGCTTCCAATCAATTCTCAGGTTCGGGTGCCAGTCTCACAAGTCTGAATGCAGGCAACGTCACCACGGGAACCCTGTCTGATGCGAGGCTCTCCAGCACCGTGACTGTGCAGGGAAACAACGTCAACGTGGCAAACGGACTCGTGAAACTCGATGCCTCGAGCCGCCTCCCTGCCGCAGACGGCAGTCAAGTCACTGCTCTGAATGCGGGCAATGTCACCACAGGAACTCTCCCTGATGCAAGGCTTTCCGGGTCTGTTACCGTACAAGGAAATAACTTCAATGCCGCCAATCAGCTTGTCAGATTGGACGCTTCGACTCGATTGCCTGCGGTTAATGGGAGCCTATTGACCAATGTCCCGCCGGGTCTCAACAGCATCAACGATTCACACATCATGTCTGGTGCGAACATTGCGCCTTCAAAGATTCTTGGTACGGCGTGGACAAGTTCAAATGATGGTCATCTGAGTGGTCTGGATGCTGACCTGCTTGATGGCCAGCACGGATATGGTGCGAGTTGGAGTGGCAGTACGTCGGCAGTTGGTTTCACAATGACCAACAACTCCTCTTCCGGTCAGGAGTCGATAGCTTCAAAAGGCACCTGCAACCGATCAGGAATTCACGGTGATCATGCGGTCGGGGTTAACGGCGAAGCGAATGCAACTGGAGCGTGTGAAGCGATGGGAGGGCGTTTCTCGACGGGTTCCGGCGGGACAGAGTATCACGTCGGCGTTGCTGGATACAGTGATGGTGCTACTCCAAGTCCATTCTACAACGCAGGCGCTTATGGCTACGGCAAGAACACGTCGAGCGGTGCTGCGTACGGTGGATATTTTGAAACCTATGACGGAGGAACAGGTACTCACTATGGAGTGTACGGCCTGAGCAGCAGTGGCTATGGCGTGTATGGCTCCAGCAGCAGCGGCGGCGGCGTCAGGGGAGTAAGCAGTAGCAGCGACGGCGTGTATGGCGAAAGCAACAGCAGCGGCGGCCACGGCGTGCAGGGAATAAACACCAGCAGCGGCAGCTATGGATATCTAGGTAAAAACGACGCCGGCGCGTTTGGTTACAGCAGCAGCGGCATCGGTGTGTATGGCGGAAGCACCAACAGCTACGGCGTCAGCGGATATAGCGACAATAGCGCCGGCGTCTATGGCAGCAGCGGCAGCAGCAGCGGCATCGGCGTGTATGGCTATAACCTCATCGGCGGCAATGCGGTGCGTTGCATAGGCAAATTCTATCAAGGATCGGGTGTGTTTGAAGCGCATCCCACCTCAACGACATGGACGACAAACAAACCAGCTACAGTGAAACTGAACAATGGCTCCAACGTGAAGCTTTTCGCTGAAGAGGCAACGGAGGTGTATTTCAGCGATTACGGCGAAGGCGATCTCGAAAAGGGCCGGGTACACATTGAACTTGACCAAACATTTCTGCAAACCGTCACCATTGATGCCCGACATCCGATGAAAGTGTTTGCGCAACTTGAAGGAGACTGCAACGGTGTCTTTGTGACGAACAAAACATCCACGAGCTTCGACGTGGTGGAGCTGCTGGGCGGCATTTCCGACGCACACTTCAGTTATCGAGTTGTATGCAAACGGAAGTATTATGAAGATGAGCGTCTGGCGACCGAAGAACAAGATATCCAGTACAACACGCGGATGCTCCAAAAAGTCTGGCCTGAAGTCATAACTGAGCAACGAACGGAGCAGGAGAAGATGAAAGGCATGGAGCAACAGCGGTTAGAACAGGAGAAGAGGCCGGCGATGCCGGAGGGAAAGTAAGAGACAATGAAAGTCAGTGGGGGCAGTCCAATCTGACCCCCCATATCCCCCCCGCTAAAGCGGAGGGGAAGGGGACCGTGAAAGCAGCAGTTTATACACCGAAAGGAAACTGACCATGAAAATCCGAAATCCGAAATCCGAAACCCGAAAGGCTATACTTGTTTGCCTTTCAGTATTATGCATGAGCATGTGGGCCTTCGCGCAACCGCAGCAGAGCGAGAACTTTCGCATGGCGAAATCAGTGATTGATGCCGGAGGAACGGCGAGTGCCTCGACCAACTTTCGGCTCGTCAGCGCGTTCGGGCAGCCAACTCCCCTCGGGCAACAATCCAGCGCTAACTTTACGCTCATTGCGGGTTTCCTGTCGCCGATGTTCGCGGTCTCGCCACTGAGTCCGATTCAGGAACTGGTTATCCAGTACAACAGCCCGAACATCCGCCTCGATTGGGAGCGGATTGCTACCGCAACCTCGTATGTCGTCTATCGCGACACCACCGCGCTCTTCACGCCCAATCCGCTGAATCTGATCGGCACGGCAGCGGATACTTTCTACGTGGACAACAACGCGCTGGCCTTGCCGCATGCGAGGTACTACTATAATGTAGAATCCTCGCGGGTTCCGATTCTCAGTGCAACGAAAGCACCGGATCGTCGGGACCCCTCAGCCGTGGCCAAGACGACAGTGGACGCGCAA
>JAGVEU010000419.1 GCA_020057985.1 Calditrichota bacterium
AATATGTGATGCTGCGGTATCCAGATCCGTAATCGCCACGGGGCCATCACTGCTCGGATAGAGAAGGAAATCACTGCTCAAGGCCACATCGAGCGTCGTTGTTGCATTGTCCACCACCACTGTGTTCGGTCTGATAGCCTCGTTGTAGAGCGGCAGCGAGAAATGGACAGTGTAAGTATCTGGTGGAAAACCGCCCACAGTGTAACGGCCTTGTGCATCAGTTACTGCCGTCACAGACTGTCCTTCCACATTGATCTGCACTCCCGCCAATGCAGCGCCTGTAGGTTGCGAAGTAACTGTGCCGCTGATGGATACATACAGTGCTGTGCTGAGATCAGTCATGCCGCCCGCGTTGACGGTCACTCCCGACACCGTCTTTGTAGTGTACAGCCCCCCTCTGAATTCCACGCTATAAATTCCGGCCTCAATGAAGTTAAACGCATAAGCGCCGCTGCTATTTGTGATGCGTGTGAGCGGAGGATCTGCTTGCACGGTGACGGTGATTCCGGACAGACGTGCGCCGTCGGAGCCGCGTGTCACAATACCGCTCAGCGAACCTCCCTGTGACCCACCCGGAACAATATGCAACTCCCAGTTGTGAAGTCTGCCGGTGTCCGCATTGGCAGAGTCTGCAACAATCAGAATCCAAGTACCGCGCAAATCATGGTAGTCCAGATCCGATAGCGGAGCATCGGGACGATAGAGTCCCGTAAACGGCGCGATTCCATCTCGAATTCTCGTCTCTGCTTCGTCGTCGAAAATCGTATTGAGAAAACTGTCACCGCCGCCGCCGTTGCGCCTTGAAAGAGCCACAGTATCAGCCCAAGGCGAAACCAATCCGATCCACAAATCACCATCATAAGTATGTGTGACATTAATCTGCACGTCGAGGTCGAGGATTGAGGCGGTGTCCTGAATCACGAGTGTTGACGTGACCGCGGTGTTGTCCGGTATATGCTGGGGAACATTGGTCGAAGGATAGGTGACCATGCCTCTGCCGAGCAGTGTGAAGTCCGCAGTCGTGTTCTGGTTTGCAACAACCACCACATCGGTGACCGTATCCGTAACAAATCCGTACTTGCTTGCTGTCAGTGTGTAGCTTCCCGGTTGGATGCCGCCAATTGCATAACCTCCCCCACCAAGTGACCGCGCAGAAATGGAGTGGCCGAGCACGCGCACAGTGGCATCGGAGATGCCGAGCGATAAACTATCGCGGACGAAACCGGAAATCGTGCCGGTGGGCGGCGGTAGAATCCAGATCGCCAGACCATTCACCGGTGGATTTCCAATAGCATCGCATTCATACTGCAACGCAGAGCCATTCCCGGCTGATTGAATGCCGATAGTCTGAGAATTGAAATGGTCACCGAAGACAAGCTGATTGTACTGGAGCTTGATTCTTCCGTTGGGATAGAAAATGGCCTCGAACTTGAATGAAGACGAATTGATTCCGTAATGGCCGATGGAATCGAACTCGATCACAAAGTAGGTTCCAAAACTCCGGTAGGCAATGGTATTGTTCCCATTCACCCCGTTGCCGCCGGTGTCCAGATGGAGATCGTCCCAGAAGGGAAAAATCGCAGGGCCGTCTATGGCATCGGTGGGCAGGCACTCATTGAAAGGGAAGATCGAGCCGGTAGCGAATTGCAGCGCGCCACTTGTGCTGACCGTGAACCGGGGATAGGTCAGTCCGTAGAATGGAAAGAGGAAACCAATGGAGATGCTATCCTCCACGGCATCATCGTGGCTTCCGGGGAAGTTCACCCAACTCGCCGACAGATCGCCGCGCAACTCAACCCAGTCAAAGGTTGCGGTATCACCGTTTTGATTGTCTACAAACGTATACCCGAAGTCATCGGGGCCGCCTTGATTATCCAACCCCCCGTCGTGGAAGCGTGCCCGCAGCGCAGGAAATCGCAGTTTGTCCCAGTCAGACAGAGCATTACCGGTGTTCATTCTCTCAAGCAGATGCTCATACTCCGCGCGAACTTGCTTGGGCGGAGTCGCATCTTCCAACGCCAACGCAAGCGCGGCGGCGAGAAGAACGGATAAGAAAATCAGGTGGCGCTTCATATTTTTCTTAGGAGTCTCTACAGGCTATGGCGACATTCACGCACGCGAGCGCGAAACACTCTCGTAAGCAGCCAGATACTCTTCCGCGCATCGCTGCAAAGACAAATAGCTGTTTGCTCGCTCGAAAGACGCTGAGCCAAGGGTTGCGCGGAGATCGGAATTCGTAACCAAGCGTTCGATGTTTTTCGCCAAGTTATGGACATTGCCCGATTCAAACACGAGAGCCTCTTGTTCAGAGCGGGCAACTTCTGAGCACCCTCCGGCGGATGTAACCACACTGGGCTTTCCATACTGCATGGCTTCAGCCAAGACAAGTGAAAATCCTTCGGTGCGCGAGGCCACTACAAATAGGTCGAGGGCAGCGAGGAACTCATCCCTTTGATCTAAGGCATCCATGATCCGGATTCTAGAACCGAGCGCATGACGATTAGCAAGCTCTTGTAGACTGTGGCGAACAGACATGTCTCCCATAACGTCTCCTCCGGCAATCCAGAGCATAAGCTGTGGATACTGCGGCGCAAGCTCGGCAAACGCGCGAATCAACAGATCGAAGCCCTTTACCGGAGCCATGTGTCCGAGTGAACCAATAATCAATTGACCTTCGGTTACGGCAAAGTGTTTGCGGGCGGTCTCTCTTAGTACTGGTGTTGGAAGGCGCGGCACTCCATTATGAATGCGTATGATTTTTTCTGCTGGAACTCCGATCTTACGAAGTTCTTTCTTAACGTAGTCGGAAATGGCGATTACTCGCGCTGCCCTTCGTGTCGTCCAAAAATCACCGACAGCATGTCTGAGCAATAGGTACGGCTTTAGATACGGTTTCTGTACGGTTTGCGGAGCGTAGGCGAACTGCTTCCACGAGCCGTGAATGGTGGCAACCCACGGCACATTACGAATGGTGCGGGAGCAGATAAGATTGCTGATCGGCACATGGGAGTGCACAATGTCTGGCTTGAAATCCTGAACGGCGGCGGAAAGATTGCGCGCCATCAGACCGCGAGTTTGCGGTTTAGCAACTTCACACAGAATCGGTATTCCCTGTGCTATTGCCGCTTCGCTTGCTGCACCTTCCGCAAAGAAATACACAGCAATGTCCAGTTCCATCGCAAGGTGTGCTTTGGCGAGATTCAGGCACATGGTTTCTGCGCCACCGAGATGCGGTGAGGCCAGCACGTGCAGAATTCGCAGGCTCACTCCGGCAAGCCCCGACTGTAAACCCTCCGTTCGAGCCGCGCTCCTCTGGCTCTGAGCCGCGCAAGTTTTCCTTTTCCGAGCAACGATGCCAACCACATGGCAGCTTCACGAATCCACAAACCGGCAATCATCCAGCGGCGCAGATTTCTTAGGCCTTGCTCGCCGTGATGCTTGCGAAAATACTTCATGGAGCTAAGGGCATGAATGGGACGAGTGGTCAGGTAGTTGCGGGACATGCTGGTGGAGCGAAGGTGCAGGACTTCGGCCTCTTGGACAACGTGAATTTCCAATCCTTCTGCCCGCACCCGTTTGCACCAGTCTACTTCCTCAAAAAAGATAAAGAACTGTGGGTCAAGATTACCGACGAGCTTGCGCGCTGAGCCGGAGATCATCAATGCGCTGCCTTCGATCTGATCCACTTCATCGAGCGCAAGTGGATCACGTTCGCCGTAGAAATAGGCGGCAAAGAGCTTGGAACGCGGAAAGAGGAATGCGAGTCGGGTGGTTTCGCAGAACAAATCAAAAGGTCGGGGAAACCGTCGTGTAGCGCGGTAAGCATGACGAAACTGATCAAGCATTCGCGGCCCGACAATTCCCCATTTTGGATGAGAGTCGAGGGCTGCAACCAGTTTTGAAAGAGCATTTGGTTGCACTTCCGTATCGGGATTAAGCAGCATGGCATGACGACCGAGAGCCATTGCCAGACCCCGATTGCAGGCTGCGGCAAATCCGAGATTTTCACAAGCGTGTATGGCAATGAAATTTAGATTCTTTGATTCAGCCGCCTCAAGACTGCCATCCGTGGAACAGTTATCCACCACAATGACGTCAAACGTCAGCTCATTGCGAACACGATCGAGCGCCTTCAGACAATACAATAGTTCCAGGCCACCATTGTAGTTCACAATGATGATGGACAAGTCCGGCGTTCTGGTTATTCCGACGGTTGTCATGCTCGCTTACGCTGCCTTTCGCTTTCAGAGACAGAGTGCCAAGAAAAATGCGGCCAATAAGACAACGAACAGGACAGAATAGGACATGACTTTCTCTTGCTGGATTCTCTTCGATACTCGCAAGGCGAGGGGTGAAATGTGGCTGGGGCTGTACCTCGTGAAACAGAATGTAATGATTATTCACAAGTTTTTCCAGTCAAGAATAGCCAGTCCGTTGCCGGACTGCGACCTGTCCTGATGGTCTTTGCTTTGCTTGAAACATAGTCTGCCACTACTGGGCTTAACGCCTCCACCGAACACTTTAAGGAATTGAAAAACTATGAAGTTAGCCAGCAGAAACTCTACTGAACCAGCCAATGCACAGGTTCGTACAGTAGACGACCTCCATCGCTTAGGGACACTGATCGAAACATCGCAGGCGGCAGAATCTCCACTTGCGGCACAGGAGAAGAAGACTTTTGCAATGCCTCCTGATCTTGATTTGGAGTTGTTGGGTGATTTTGTAAACGAGTCTGTGGAGCATTTTCAGAGCGCTGAGGCTGCGCTAATGAAACTTGACACCGATCCCGGCGATATGGAAGCGCTTAATACGGTCTTTCGGGCATTTCACACGGTCAAGGGTGTTTCGAGTTTTGTCGGCATCTCATGTATCACTCAGTTTGCCCACAAGGCTGAGACTTTTCTCGATCATATTCGCAAGGGACATTTGGTTCTTGAAG
>JAGVEU010000343.1 GCA_020057985.1 Calditrichota bacterium
ATGATTTCATTTTGAATGTAATCCATCGCCAGTGCCTGACCTGCGGACATGAAGATCAGGAACGAACAGGCGAAAATGAGTGTTCTTAAGAAACTCAAACGATGAGATTTCATGATCTGACTCCTTGATGATGGTATGGAAAGTAAAGCGATGCCTCTCTGGAATGTGCATCTCTATTTGAGCAAAATCATTTTACCAGTCAGCGTTCGGTCTGAATGCTGAACTGTGTAGAAGTAACATCCTGATGGTAAATACGTGTTGTTTAGTGTGACTTGATGATAACCTATGCTTTGTGCTGTTTGATGAATCTGATCCACCAAACGGCCATTAATGTTGTAGATGGAAAGATTGACGAGGCCTGGGCGGTCGATGAGGAAGCTGATGAAGGTTGATCCGTTGAAGGGATTCGGATAATTGGATAGCAACTGAAAGCCCAATGGAGGGACAAGCGGATTCTCACTGGCTTCGAGGACCGGCCCGGCGCGCACCACCCAAATATCCTCAGAATTCGAAGCGATGGTACGTCTGTATCCTGCCATCGCCACTCCATCATCGGCAACAAGACACATTGCATAGCCATGTTCAATCTGTGGTGTTCCATAAAGAGCTGTCCAAACAATATTCCCGTCAGGGTCACATTCTACCAGCAGAAAACTGCTACCTACACTTCCGCCGAAAAGGATGTTCCCGTTGGGCAATTCGTGCACGGAATAGAACCAGGCAGGGCCCAAGTCAGGGTAAACCCTTGTCCAGAGCGTGTCGCCCGATGGTGTGAGACGTGCGGCGTAAGGATTGTAAGTGAACCAACCTTGCGGCCGCAATTGTGTCCCTGCTACGAGATAATCTCCGTTAATCGCCACGTCAATCCCTTTGATGCTTTCCTCTAAAGTGCTTAGACCAAAGGTCGTGGTCCACTGGACAGTTCCTGCACTGTCGGTCTTGATCACATTCGCTTGCTCGAAGAATGAGGTGCCCACCAGAAAACCACCATCAGAAGTGGTTAATACCGCTCCTTCTTTATAGCTCGCTGGACTTGCGAAAGTCTGTGTCCAGAGCGAGTCTCCGTTTGCCGCAAGGCGCACGAGAAAAATAGTGGGGTAGGCAACAACGGAGTGTACGCCAAGAACCGCAACCCCTCCGTCCGCTGTTTTTGCAATACTCCATCCCTGCGCACCATAGAGTGATGTTGGGATGCAACGAGACCACTGCACCACTCCGGCACTGTCTGTCCTAACAACACTGATATCGAACATTGGGCATTCGCCTGTCATCGCAAAGCCACCGTCTTCCATGGTTATGACGGAACGGATTTCGTATGAGAACTGCGGGAAGCGGCGCACCCAAAGTTCATGACCATCATTGTCAAGTCGGATGAGGAGAGCTCCGTTGGTGCTATCTGGTGCCCGCCCCATTCCTCCCACAACGAAACCGCCATCTGAGGTTGGGGCAATGGCATATGCTTCATCAGTAATCGAACTGGCATACGTATACGTCCACAGCGTATCCGGTGGCTGAGCATTCAGAATACCGGCAACCAAGCAACACCCCACCAAGCCCACAAGAATCCGTTTCATTCCGCTTCCTTTTTCAGAAAAAACAAAACCTTGCCACGATTTGTGACAAGGCTATTCCTATCCCGTGCCTTCCTGTTGATTGAAAGACTGCATCCCCCAGCGATGTTCAAACCCGCAACTATTGACCGCCTCCTCAGAGTTGTGAACGCGCTCACCCCCCTTTATCCCCCCACTACTCGTGGAGGGAAATCATGTAAAACATACAAAAGAAGATTGATAAAGTCAAGTAGTATTCTATCTATTCAATTCGGATAAGCATGTCTGCTATTGAGCTGCAAGTTAACTGGTCATGCACTTAAATAATTGTCAAGAGATATTTTGTAAATCTAAGAAGAACGGCAAGTTGCTTGCAATTGTCTGTTTTTCATTCGAATACGATGTAATCCTATATTTGGACAAGTTTGGCTAACGAGCGATGCCACTTTTCGAAGCACATTTCGTCGCAAAGTAGCCTTGACTCTGAACTAAAAAATTTCCTTATTTATAGGCTGTGTTATCAGGTATCCTTAACCCCAACGGAGTCCAAGATGAAAGTCACTAAGCGGTTTTTCACGAAAGTGCCGGCCTGTATGCTGGGTTTGACGCTGTGCCTTTTGGGTGCAGCGATGGCATTCGCTCAGCAAACCGAGTTGAGCAAGTCCGAAGCGTCACTAATCAACAGTGATATAGAGCAAATCAACTACGACCAACTTTGCGAGCGAATGTCGCAGGGCGAGCAACTCAGCGAGGTCGAGAAAGCGCTGCTCCTTGATTTGGAGTCCCGGCTTGGTATCGGGCGTACCGGCGGCAACGGGCTGGACAATCAAGGCGGCCCGGATGCGTTCAGCTATTTCTTCATGGATAATCAGCCGCCTGACACGAGTACCTATAGCTGGATCGAGCTGCGCGACGATGGCGAAGCGACGTGGATCGGGGGATTGACTCATTTCACGAACGTGGACGACGGTTACTCGCGGCAAAAACTTCCCATCGGATTTCCATTTCCATTTTACGGAGTACCCTACGACTGTGTGCGCGTAGCCACCAACGGATTTCTGCAATTCACCACAACAGCCGTATCGCTCAGCAATGTCTGCCTTCCGGCTTCTGCGATTGCCGGCCCGATGATCGCTGTCTTCTGGGATGATCTTCATCTGGTTCGCGGAGGCCAAGCCGACTCGATCGTTGTCGGCTACAAGAATTTCGGAGACTATTTTGTGATTGAATTCGACCAGATCGGATTCTACAGTTCAAGCTGTCCGAACAACCCGCTCAAATTCGAGGCGATTCTGTATCCCAACGGCAACATCAAGCTGCAGTACCATACCATCACACCGCCCGTAGCATGTGACAGCTCGCATACTATCGGAATTCAGCAGGCCGGAGCTGCCGGATCTACAGCGCTGACCTATGTTTGCAATACGACGGGAATTCAAGCCATTGACGAATTGGCCATCTGGTTTTTCCGCCCGGTCGGCATTCCAAGACCATGCACAAATCTGGTGGGCAACGTTGTCGGGTCAGATGTGGTCTTAACGTGGTTGGATCCGACGCTTGACACGCAAGGCAATCCGCTAACTATTGACAATGTACAAGTTTGGTTGGGCGCCGCCGAGTCGGGAACTCTGATTGCAACAGTTGGCGCGGGTGTACAGACGTTCACGCATGTCAATGCTCCGACCGGCAACTTGACCTACACCGTCAGGCCATTTCACGATCCCTTCTTTGGAACTCCGCTATCCATACCCATCGTGATGGGCACACCGTCTTACAGCAACGATTTTGAGGCAGACGGCGGACTATGGGAACCTACTCCCGAAACAGGTGGCTGGGGCTGGGGTCAGCCGTGGGGGATTGCGAATCTCATTCCACATAGCGGTCTCAATGTCTGGGGAACCAATCTCACCGGCAACTATGGGAATAGTGTCTGCTGGCAGCTTGATTTTGATGAAGGCTATGCCGTTGTCAGCCCTGCCGCCACCATTGAATTCTGGTACTGGAATAATTCACAACTCAACTACGACGGCACCAATTTCAAGGCGAGCGTGGATAATGGCGCCACATGGACAATTCTGACTCCGACGCTGAATCCGTACAATACTCCCGCCATGAATGCCGCCAACGCTTGTATTCCCGGACAGCCCGGTTGGAGTGGCACAACTCCACTGATCTGGCGGAATGTCGTGATTCCGGTTGGCGAATTTCTCGGTCAAGCCCCGATCTTTCGCTTTGAGTTCGGTTCCAATATTTCAACTAATTCTTATCCCGGATTCTACTTTGATGATATGACCATGTGGGGTCTGCAACCGCAAGCTGGAATTCCGCAGGCATGCACTGACCTCGCAGCCAATGACGCAGGCGGGAATGTGGAGTTGACGTGGACGGATCCGACGCATGACACACAGGGCAACGAAATCACCATTGACAATGTGCAGGTTTGGCTTGGCACTGCCGGAATAGGCACTCTGTTGGGTACGGTCAATGCCGGTGTACAAGCCTTCACTCACAACAATGCTCCGTCTGGCGTTCTGACCTACAGTGTGCGTCCCTATCTGAATCCGTTTTTCGGAAATCCAACCTCCGTCAGTGTGGTCGTCGGCAGTCCCACCTACAACAATGACTTCAACACCGATGATGGAATGTGGATTCCAACCAATGGCTGGTCATGGGGTGCGCCGACGAATCCCTCAGCCCCTCCACCTTACTCCGATCCAAACTATTGGGGCACCGGTCTGGCAGCTAACTACGTGAATAACGCCTGTTGGCAGACGGACCTGAATCTCGGTCTGGTCGTGGAAAGCCCATCGGCCACTGTGGAATTTTGGTACCGGTTTGATACGGAGTTGAACTACGACGGCTGTAACTTCAAGGCGAGTATTGACGAAGGTGCGACATGGGAGATTCTCACGCCGTCGCAGGGGCCATATACCATCACTTCGATCAATGCAGCTAATGCCTGTATGGCCGGTCAGCCTGCATGGAGCGGCCACACTCAGACCGCGTGGCAATACGCCGTCATTCCCGTCGGTCAATATATTGGGCAAGCGCCGATCTTCCGGTTCGAGTTTGGTACTGACCCTTCAATATTTAATTTCATGGGGTTTTTCTTCGATGATATGATTATCTGGGGTTTGGCCCTGCCACAATCCGCTTCTGTCACCGGTACGGTCACGCTCGACGGGGTTGGCGGCACAATGACCAATGTTTCCGTCATCGCCAATGGCCTTGGCAGCCCGAACACTCATCCTGACGCGAGCGGCGCTTATACTCTTGCCGGAGTGCAGGTCGGTGACCGCATTCTTTCGGCAATGCTGACAGGCTATCTCACGGATACGATCGTTGCAAATGTGCCCGCCGGAGGCCTTGTCAATCAGAATTTTGTATTGCGACGTGTAAATCCACCGTCGCCTACCGGGCTGACGGGAACTGTGGACAATACAACCGGCATTGTTTCACTTAATTGGAATGACTCGCCGGATCTGCAAGTGGACTTGTACAAGATCTATCGCAAGCTACGCACAGACCAGACCTGGGCGTTCCGACGCAACATCCTTGGCCGCACAAACTCACAAGGTTTGGATACCGTTTCTGTGGGGGGAATCTATCAGTACCAAGTGACAGCGCTGGATACCAATGTATTCGCGCCGCCGGTGGAGTCCGATCCGTCAAACACATACGAAGCAGCCTATGGAGCGCTTCCACCGCAGAGTCTTGTCGCGGACACAGCCTTCGACAACAAGATTCATCTCTCATGGCTCGATCCGCTGGCTTCGCCCGGGCCGGAATTATTCTACGACAATGGAGAAAACACGGTTCAGGGCATCGGATTCTGGAATGCAACCTCACCCTTGGAATCCGGTTGGCTGGTGTCCAAGTTTGAGTATTATGGCCCTGTGACCATTACTGGAATCAAGACCTTCTTCACGTCGTCAGCACGAACAGGCGATGTGTATGAGGTTGGCGTGTTTGGAGCCGATGCGGATGGTCTGCCGATGTCTGTACCTCAATGTGTGGTCCAGACAAGCATCCCTGCCGCGAATAATTGGCACACGGTCACACTCGATCCACCAGTCACGATTTCTGACGGAGTGTTCTTTGTCGGTGCAAGACAGACGCAACCCGCTCCCCAAGCGCTTTGCATCGGCGGCGATGCAACGGCTCAGTTCCAGAGCAACACCTTCTATTCCTGTGGAGCTACTGATGGCGGATGGGCTACCTATGAGTCCTCGTCGCTCTTTGTCGTGCCCATGCAGCGGTGTTTTGTTCACACTGCCGCAGGCAAGGAGCTTGAATCGCAAAACGAAAGACACATGGGCGTGCGAACAGAGATGTTTACATCGGGTCCGATCCTGTCTCGCAAAACCATTGGATGGAACACAGGAGAAGATTTTGACAAGCGAGTGGACAAAGACAAGTCTGCGGAAGAAAGAATTCCTGCTGAAGTTCCAACGTCACGCGCTGGTATGAGCATGACGGATTTCAAGTCCAATGCGCAGCCGCAGTATTTTCCGGAGCACCCGGCCAGCATGGCACCCGTGTACCCGGATAGACATGGGGGTCGCTCGTCGCTGGATGATGTTGTTCGCTACATCATCTATCGAAACAACCAGAGCCTTGACTCAGTCGTCGCCGCAATTACTCAGTATGACAACATTGTGGGCAGCGCCAATGAGAACGTGCCCTATACGTATCAAGTAACGGCACGCTATGATAACGGCCAGGAATCACCCGCATCGAATACCGTTACCGCTCGCTGTGGAATGCCCCCCGGAGCGCCGACTAATGTGGGCTGCAATCCGGTCGGCAACACCCAGATGCAAATCACTTGGACTAATCCTACGGTCAACGCGGATAATTCTCCGTGCATAGACTTGGCAGGCACCAAGCTCTATCGCGACGGAGCTTTGCTTTCAACCGTTGGCCCCGGTGTCCAGTCATATATTGATACACCGCCCAATCCAACCACACGCTACACGTGGACGGTCAGGGCGATTGACGAAGTTCCGCTCGAAGGTTCGGGCGCATCCACCAGTTGCGCTGTGCAGAGCCCGTGGCGAACCGTTCCATACGAGTGGGTTGATATTTCCCAAAACGGCACAGATACCGGCCTCCTCGGTGATGATGACAATGCCGGGCCAATTGATCTTGGGTTCTCATTCCCGTATTATGGCACTCCGTACACGAGCTTCTATGTGTGCTCAAACGGCTGGCTTTCATTTACCAGCACGGTGATAACGTATGTCAACGTGCAGATTCCGGCGGTCGCGGAACCGAACTGCGTGCTCTATGCATTCTGGGATGATCTTACCGTTGTCTCCGGAACGGGTTGGGTGAAATACTTAGCTGATCCTGCCAACCAACGGTTTATTGTTAGCTATCATGTGCGCCGTCTCGGCGGTACGGTGCACTTCGACTTCCAGATTATTCTGTATGCCAACGGAGGAGTGCGTTATAACTATCAAACTCTGGATGTTGTCAATGGCTGCACTATCGGAGTTGAAAATTGCGACGGAACGGCTGCCGAGCAACTGCTCTATAATGGAGTTGGCGATTTCACTCCAACTACTGAATCCGCCGTAGAATTCTGGGGCGGAGCGTCAAGCTCAATTGTCGGAATGGTAAGCACGTTTACCAATATTCCGATTCCCAACGCTCGCATCTGGGCCGTTGGCCAACCCGACACCGTTACCACGGATTCCGTCGGCGTCTATAGACTTCCCATTGAACCAGGCACCTATTCCGTTACGGTGGACCATCGCAATTTCTGTGATTCCACGTTTCAAAATATTGTCGTTGAGGAGGCTGCGCAGACTCAGCTTGACGCCATTCTCTATGCACCGTCGGCACAGTTCAGTGCCACGTCCCTCTCGCTGCTGACTTCCGTCGGTGTGCCTGTGCAGCAGACCTTCACGATTTCAAATTTGGGAGGCCAATGTCCGCTGGACTTTGCCATTAGTGATACTGCCACATGGCTGAGCGCGGCTCCGCCAACCGGTACGATTGGTACAAATCAAGTAGCCACCATCACTGTCTCAGCGAACGTAGCCGGAATGCCCGTCGGCGATTATTGGGCACCGCTGATCATCGTCTACAATGCCGTCGGCACTCCCAATTCGATTCGCGTGGATTTGGTAATTCAGACTACGGCGGCGGATGAGCCAAATGCTCCGCTACCATCGGTGTTCGCCTTGCAGCCAACCTATCCCAACCCGTTCAATGCCACGACCGCGCTACGGTTTGATGTGCCACAACAGAGTCGCGTGCAACTTGCTATCTACAATGTCATGGGTCAGGAAGTCGCGCGTCCGGTGGATGATGTCTATGCCGCCGGTCGCTATCGAATACTCTTCGATGCCGCGAATCTTCCTTCCGGCATGTATTTAGTCAAGATGTCCGCAGGCGGATTCTCGCAGACGGGGAAAATGTTGCTGCTGAAGTAAGATTGCTGTCTGATTCTCATGAGAAAGGGGCTGTCCCATCGGCGGGACAGCCCCTTTCATTCCATCACTCAGCGGGGTTTGCTCGAATTTCCCCCTGCTTCATCCGCCATAGTCGAGCCTCGACAAAGTCGGTTATGGAGACCAGGGGGGTGAGTCAGCTTTCGTACAGACTCTTTATCAACAATAAAAGCGATCCATATAAACGCAACAAGAGTTGAGCCACCCCTCGTAATGTTCCTTTGTAGTTCTTGAAGACGAAGCAATGATGATTTGCTATTTTTGAGAAGAGTGTGTATGAAATTGGATCTACGGCCAAACCGCCTTCACATAGTAAAAATACTTGGTCGGTCTACCTACGAAATTTGGGTCTGTCCACGAATTGGAAAAGGTACTGTCGAGCAGTTGGCCGGTTCCGCCGGGAATCGTGTCTCCATAGATGTAGAAATGATTCGCGAACTGCGGCCAGTTCAATACAGTGGTTCCGCTGAGGAACTTAATGACGAGATTCCGTACCGAGCCGCGCAGCCAATGCTCGTCCATTCCGATGTCGGGATTCGAGCCTGAGGGTTTCGGGCGGACATCCCCTTCGAAGTCAGTGACAACAAGACCGTTGTTGTCACCCACGCCGATGCAATGGCTGTAGTCGTCCAGATGGAAATCGCCACCCGCTACGTTGATCAACAGCGGATCGATAAAGATGTTATTGTAGGAATCAACGGGGTCGCCGTTCAGGTTCGCGCCGGTAATCACTCCAATGCCGACCGGTCCTTCAACTGGGTTGTTGTTAAAGAAAGTGACATTCCCGCCAGTGTTGCCGAAGAAATCACAATAGCCAACTTGGCTGGCTGCACTGGCTTCGAAGTAGATTCCCGGTCCATTCGAGAAGGCAATGATGCAACTGTTGATGACCGGTGAGCTACTCCACATCCACACGCCTGCACCGGCCGTCGCCGTGTTGCTATAGATCGTGCAATGCCGCAGAGTCGGCGAGGAATTCCAGTCAATGCCAACTCCTCCGCCGAGGGTCGCTGAATTACCGGTTATAAGGCAATTGGTGAAGTTCGCTGTGGATCGCCAGCACCATACCCCGCCTCCGCGTCCATTGCCTGCATTGTTGGTGATCTGACAATTGGTGAAGGTAGGAGATGAGCGATCTCCACATACTACGCCGCCCCACAGACTGGCTCCCGTGTTATTCGCGATGTTGCATCCCGTGAAGATCGGGGAACTCAGCCGGAAGTAGACGCCGCCGCCATTCGTGGCGGTGTTAGCCATGATCGTGCAAGTGTCAAAGATGGCGTTGGCCAGAGTGTCGCAGTACACTCCGCCCGCGTCCCAGGAAGCCGAGTTGCCAGTGATTTGGCAATGCCGGAGCGTCGGTGAAGCTGCTGTGTCACACCACATCCCTCCGCCGTTCAGAGCCCAGTTGCTGTTGATCAGGCAGGTATCGAAGGTGGCCGTCGAATACCGGACGTAGACTCCGCCGCCGGCTCCGGGCCAAGCGGTCGAGTTGCTGTAGATGTTGCACTGCGTGAAGATCGGCGAAGAGTTGATGCAGCACACTCCGCCGCCGTACCGCTCTGCTGAGCTGTTGCGAATGGTGCAGTAGGAGAACGTGGGTGAAACACCTCGGCAAAACACCGCGCCGCCGCAGCTATCGGACCAGGTGGCTCCGGTGGCCCAGCCATTTTCAATCAGGCAATGGGTGAGTTGGCCTCCCGCAGAGGGGTGTGGTCCGAATCTCAGACCCCGCCAACGGTCGGTGCTCGAGGTTAGAATGGTCGTGAAGATAACGGGATTGCCGGCTGTTCCCACGGCTCTGAGTTGTCCGAGGATCTGAAAGGAGAACGGTCCGTGAAAGTCAAATGTCGTTCCGGGCTGAAGGGTCAGGATGGTGAAAGGGTTCACCCAGATGTTTCCGGTCACGCAATACGTACCGGGACCCAAAGTGCCACTCAAAACTCCGGAGATGCCCGGGCATGGCACGGGATTCGAATTCTCGTCCATGCCAATGTCCGGTAGTGAAGGTGGTGGATCCGGCCGCGGGCCTCCTTCAAAGTCAGTAAGCGGAGAATTCAAAGGATCGGCGGCGCCGATGCACCGGCTGGCAGGCAAGAGATGAAGATCAAAGGGACGAGTCACGAACCACGGACTTTGGAAGATGTTGGTGAAGGCGTCGCATGGATCTCCATTGACATTGCTGCCTGCAATCACGCCCAATCCGGGCGGTATGATGCCGGTGAAATCGCCGCCGCTGTTGCCGAAGAAATCGCAGAAACTGATGGCGCTACTCGAGCTGTTCGCGAAGTGTATGCCCGCGCCGGTCGAATAAGCAATGATGCAGCTATTGTGCGCAGGCCCCGCTGATGGTTGAGAATCCTGACAATAGGATCCGCCCCCTAATCCGTTAGCAACATTATCGCTCATGGTGCAGAATGCATAGGTCGGCGTGCTGGTGTTGTCACACCAGACGCCGCCGCCGTCCCGCATCGCCGTATTCTGACTGATGCTGCAATTAGAGAAGGTGGGTAGGGCGTGCCAGAAGCAATATACTCCACCGCCATCCAAGGTATTAGCCCAGTTTTGGAAGATGGAGCAATCGGTGAAGAAGGCGCTATCCCTCTCGATCCACACTCCTCCGCCGTTTCCCGACTGGCACGTGTTCCCCCGGATTTCACATTTATTGAATCTCTCTGCACCATAGACGCACAGCACGCCGGCTCCTCCCCACCAGTTGGAGGGATGCGAGCTGAGGGTCCTGTTATTTTCGATGTTGCAGGTATCGAAGATGGCTCGGGAATACTCACAATACACCCCGCCGCCGCAGGCATCCGCATAGTTTTCGAGCATCTGGCAATGGGAGAAGCGGGGTGATGCCTGAAAGCAGTATACCCCGCCGCCGCACATATCGGCGAGCGAGGGTCCGGTAGCATAGCCCTTCTCAATGTTGCAAGCAACAAGCTGACTGTTGGAACTAACAGGACCCAAAAAGCGCAGACCGCGCCAACGGTTTATTCCGGTTTGGTTGGTCGTGAATTGGATAGTACCCGGGTTCCCGATCGCCGTCAGCGTTCCGTAGATCTTGAAGGAGAAAGGACCTTGAAAATCCAGGGTCGTGGGCGGAATAATAGTCAGGCTGGCGCTGGTGTCCACGCGGATATCTCCTGTAACCATGAAGTATCCCGGTCCTAAGGTTCCGCTCAGAGGTCCCGAAAGACCTGCGCCCGGTTGGGCATTTGGGTCTTCATCCATGCCGATGTCGGGGCTGGATCCGGGCGGGTCGGGTCGAATGCCACACTCAAAATCCGTGAGCGGGGGATTCAAGGGATCGGCGGCGCCGATGCACCGGCTGATGGGGAAAAGGTGAAGGTCCCAAGGGTGATTCACAAACGACGGATTGCCAAAGATGTTGGTAAACGCATCGCAGGGATCCCCGTTGGCATTGTTGCCGAAAATCGCGCCCAGCCCGGGTGGCACCATGCCTCCGAAATCGCCGCACTGTTGCCGAAAAAATCGCAATAACTAATTGCGCTGCTGGAGCTGTTCCCAAAAAATATCCCTTCGCCGATGGAATAGGCGATAATGGTACTGTTGATAACCGGACCAACCGTCGGTGACGAATCTTGGCAATAGGCCCCGCCGCCCCAACGGGCTGCGTTGTTGTCGCTCAGTGTGCAGAAGGCGTAGGTCGGCGTGCTCGTATTGTCACACCATGTTCCACCACCATCCCTCGCTGCCTGATTGTAGCTGATATTGCAATTGGTGAAGGTGGGCACGGCATGCCAAAAACAATACACCCCGCCACCGTCTAAGGTGAAGGTTGCGTTCTGCAAGATGGCGCAATCCACAAACACAGCCGAATCCAACTCGATCCACGCTCCTGCGCCGTTTCCCATCTGTGTTTGGTTGTTACTAATGAAGCAGTTGGTGAAGCGTTCGGCGCCGTAGACGCACAACACCCCGCCCCCGCCCCACCAATTGAAGGGATGCGAACTCTGAGTCATGTTGTTGGTGATGGAACAGGTGTCAAAGATAGCCCGCGAGTTTTCGGAGTATATTCCACCTCCGCAAGCAACAGCGTAATTGTTCTGTATTTGACAATGAGCCAGATGAGGAGAAGACTGGAGGATATATACACCGCCCCCGCACTGGTCTGCGAACGAGGGTCCCGTCGCATAACCCTTCTCAATGACGCAGTAGGCGAGTTGGCTGGCAGAACTGACCAGCCCCAGAAAACGCAGGCTCCGCCACTGGTTCGGGGGCGTGCGATTGGTTGTGAAGATAATGGAGCTGCTGGTCGTCCCCTGAGCCGTGAGCACGCCATAGATCTTGAAGGAAAAGGTGTCCTGGAAGTCCAGAGTCGTGGGTGCAAAGATAGTCAGATTGGCACTGGTATCCACCCGAATGTCGCCGATGACGGTGAAATTCCCCGGTCCTAGCGTTCCGCTGAGTGGTCCCGAAAGCTGTCCGAGGCATGTCTGTATGCAGGCAAGCAAGAATACAAATCGCAAAATGCACTTCATGGAAAACCTCCTATGGAAAGTTGTTTTGAGTCTCTTCGAAAAGTGGTGACAACCGCTTCTGCCCGTTCTGCTGGTATTCTTGCAAGCCAGAAAACGTGCACATATCCTGAGCGCAATACTTCATTCCAGTCGCGATGCCCCATCCATTTATGGGCTAACAATCATTCAATCAAGTGCCTACGCATGGAGTACACGCTGCCGCGAGTCAATGTTGGATTGCTATATTTAAGTGAGCATCGCCTCTTATTCCCCCTCACAAGGTTGCAGGTTAGTGATAGCCGGAGCCACATTGACTTTCGTGGATCCGTCCTTGCAGCAGACCACGTCCCAGTTAATCTCGAAAGTCTTGCAACAGGCGCCATTCGCCAATTCCGGACATTTGGGTCTGGCCCAAACCTTGAACTTGTTGTGACTCACAATGCGCGAGGCTTGTCCTTTCACTCGCCACACCGGATCATCCGGTGAATCTCCCCACGAGAGTCTATTGTGGTTAATATCCCACTTTGCTTCCCCTCCTCGATAATCGTCGTTGCCCCATTCCGTTCCGCCGTACGGATAATTCGTATTGTTATGCCGCTTATGTACGGTGACAGGATTTGGAACTTCTGGTGTGGACGGATTGGGAGTAAATACTACAGAGTCCTGTGCATCTTTCGTGCATGTGCCCTTTGTATAAACGCGATCGCCTTTTGCGTCCTGTCCATGAGTCGGAGTGGCCGTGCGTTCTTCAACATTCCGATAGGTGAATTCCACTTTGACTCCGACATCTATCTTGTGTTGTACACGCGTGCACGTGTGGATGATTTCACCAAGGGTAATTGCAACACTTTCGCAGCACTGTCCGAGCATTCTCTTTTCCACGGCAGGCTCAGCTTGTTTGGGCACAACTGCAACTTTATTGGTGTCATTGTTATGGATCCCGATCCCTTCTTCGTTCAGAATTTTGCCATCAAGAATCGTAAAGGGAAGGACAACTGTTACGGAGTCACGCGTAGTATCCCAATCAAAAGTAATGTGCCCGCCGTATCGTTCTCCTGCCGTTGAGGTCGGCCAGTAGATTTCGCGGATAGTCTGTGGATCCACAGCAATATTCAACGTGTCCAAACTAAATCGCTGCAGGATCGAATCGTATTGCGCATCGAAGTCTGGAAAACCCGAATTGAAAACGGTGACGTAACACATGTCTTCAAAAACTCGGTTGTGTTTGTCCACGACGACTGCGTGAATCGTAGCAGGACCGGAGCTGACCTCCCGGAAATCTATGCAGGACATCCGACGCGAATTCCAGCCCCACGGATTGTCAAAGCTGGATCCCACAAGGATGCCGTTTACCTCGATACGGAAGCTATCCCACTGGGAAAAATGCACAAAATCTTGAAGGACAATACAGTTCCATCCCTCTACGGTCGCCCCTTCCGGTGGCCATGAGATGAACGGACAAGGTTGATCGTAGATGCCTTCCAACACCGGGTCAACTGTGAGAAATCCTCTTTGCCATGAATTCAGCGCCATGTCCACTGTTCCATTTAAGCTCCAGTCAACCAGACTATCCACAGTATCCGGATCATCGCCAATATATACGAAATAGCCAATGTTCGGGAGTTCGTTGCCAGCCGAATCTGCCACTTGTGGATTCCAATGGAGTCGGATCGTATTCTCATTCACATACATGATCGTTAGTTCCGGCTCAGTGGCAACCTCAATGGCCGGTTCGGTGGCGATGCTCGCAGCCGGACCGATGAGTTCTATTCCTGTGCAGTCCTTTGCGTGGAGTCGAACTTGATACGTGGTGGACGCCTCAAGATCCAAAATGACTCCTTGGCCGTACTTTCCCCAATGAACTGCGGATACCCAAAATGGATCATCCTCATACGGAGCATAGCATGGCAAAACATCAGAAGTGGCGAAGTTGTCGAGCGAAGACTCCACCATGTACTTTGTCATTTCACGATTGGAATCCAAGGGTAGCTCAAAGTAGATCGCTGTCGGACATGCGGCGCTGTGCAGGATGGGCCCTGGGGGTTCGACAGCCGGATGACATCCGGTTCCGCTTACGATGATACTGTCACGCGGCTTCTCAGGATCAGAAGAAAAGAACTCAATCACTCCTTCAAAAGCATGGTCGAAAGTCGGGAGGAAGTTCACTTGAACAGGGAAAAGTTGCCCCGGTGCCACAATGAAACTTGAAGGAATCGCCTGCCACACATGCCCGGTGGTCGTCACAGAATCTACGCAAAGTGGCTCAGTGCCCGCGTTGGTCACAATCACGGACCCCACCGATAGGCTGCCGATGTACGCGGGAGCAAAGACGAGACTGTCTTCGCTCAACGAAATAATGCCGCCGCAGGGAGGCTCGCAAGTTTCGAGGGTTAGCGTGGCGCGGTAGTTCATGGGGACTGGCACGCCAGTGAAGTACATCGGCGCCACGAATGCGACATAGTTTCCCGGCGGCAGACACTCACTCGTGATGATCGTCGGAGTACACACCTCGGAAACCTGTGCATAGGTAAGCAAATCGGCCGAATCGCACGGTTGGTAATCCACGATGCCAAACAACACCGGAAACTCAGCCTCCAGCAAGATAGAGACATGAGAAGTCTGCGATACAACAAACTCGTGCCAATCCGTGTCGCGGCAATTCTGTCCGCCCGAGCAAGTGTAAGTAAAGCCGACTCCGCAAAGAGGGAGATTAGGTAGTATTGCACCGAACACCGGTGGAGTCCGATGGCAGCCACCGTCACAATCCTCAGCATAATGATAGGGATTCGGTGTCTCGGGACACTCGATTATATCACCCGGTTGACACGGCACATTGCACCCCGCCTCTGCTATATTGATCACGTAATCTCCCGCCTCGACACCGAAACCGTCCACGACAAAAAAGTACTGATGGCCTGGAGTGAGCGGTAAATCGTTGATCTCGGATTGCATCCCGCAGGCATCATCATTACAGGCGACCGCGTGGCTTGGATCATCCTCAAACGCGAAGAGCCTCGTATTGTAGGATGATCCGCAGAGCGAGACGTTTACGGTGAGCATCTCCGTTGGAACATAGACATAGACCACATCCGGCGCATCACTTGGCGGGCACGGGACATCATGGTCGTTCATTGCCCCGAACGTTGTACCGTAATCGGTGAAGGGCAGCCCCGGAATCAGTGCCGGATTTCCGACATGTTCGCCTCCCTGATCCAATGAGTGACGTTCGACAGGTTTCAAAGGTGACTCCACACTGAGAAGGCTCGATATTTGCAAGCTCACAACCTCACGGGACGGATTGGCAGTGATCAGGGTCACTGCGGAGAGACAGCATAAAGCCAAGAGACCCATGCTGATTCGAAACAGACGCGATGTTTTCATCGGTAACCTCCAGACAAGAATATACAGCGCGCTCCACCGATTGTCAAGGCTTTACCGAGGAAGTGAAAAAATACTCTAAGAGCAGAGCAGTTGCTCGAAGTGGCCGAGCTACGGGCACTTACAGAAAGTTTGTACCATTATAATGGTGCAAGGTGGTATTCGCTACGGAAAAATGTGTGGGATAGCAATGAGACGCCTCTCACCCCCCAACTCGCTTGGGGGGCAGGGGGGTTGAGAGTCGAAGGTTCATTTCTAGAGGGCTCAAGATTGTGTTTTCACAAGAGGCACACTTGTAATTTCCCTAAATCGAGCAGTCTGAAATCTTCGCTTTTAAGTCCTAATTTCTTCTTAGTTCATTATTAACAATATAATACGCGGGTTCCTCACAATATGACTATCTGCTTGTATCACAAATTTTCTTTTCGTATATTATGGTTGCACGTGATTTCGGATTTTTGAATTCTCGACCACATGCTTTTATAACGGCTCCACGCGGAGCCCTTCGCAGGCCTGTGTCACGGGAAGGTTTGGACAATCATGCTTTTTTCGGCTTGGCGATTGATTTCAGGTGGCAGTATTGGGGTGCCATCCCCGCAAGTCCGGAAAGGATCAAATAATGGTTAATATCTACGTAGGCAATCTGTCCTACAACATGACGGAAGACGATCTGAGAAACTTGTTCGAAGCGCACGGTCGGGTAGACCGCGCGAGTCTTACGATGGATCGCGCAACGGGCCGCGCCCGTGGGTTCGGGTTCGTGGAAATGCCCAATGACACGGAAGCAAATGCCGCCATTGCCGCACTGAACGACGCTGACATGCAGGGTCGCAAGATGCTGGTCAATGTAGCCCGCGCCAAGGAAGACCGTCCCCGCCGCGAACGGTACTAAACCGTCCGTAAGGTAGAACGTCTAAGGCCGACACTCAGGTGTCGGCCTTTTTTTTTGCTTCTTCACGAAATATTGGAGACGCGATGTGGCAATAGTACGCGTTGCCCAAAGCCGTGCCGATCTGAATCTGCGGTGTCGGTCTGCTTGCAGCCGACCCATTGCACAAGTAGCGATTTTGGAATCGTCAGAGATCATGGTTGTTACTCCACTCAACCCCCCTGCCCCCCCGCTGAAGCACACTACTGTCTCAATGTTTTTTTTTGGGGGGAAGTCGTTGAAAAGAAAGGGCTTGACATCCTCACGGAATTGTGTATCTTTGGAGTTCTCTCAACCC
>JAGVEU010000368.1 GCA_020057985.1 Calditrichota bacterium
ATAGCAAGATCCAAGGATCCGGGAACGAAATCTGTCTAGCCATCAGTTTTTCAGTTGGGCGATTTCCGAAGTCACGCTCAAGCCCTTCTCGGCTATCACATATCGCTTCATGATCTGAGCAGCGATTGGAGCCGCCGCCGATGAGCCATGCATTCCAAACTCCACCAGCACGCATGTGGCAATCATGGGATCATCCACCGGCGCAAACCCGATGAACCAGGCATGGTCATCGCCGTGCGCGTTTTGGGCGGTTCCGGTTTTTCCGCCGATGGGGATCAGCTCATCGCGCTGAGCACGCGCGGTGCCGCGGTCCCCCCACACCACACGCCGCATTCCCTCGCGAGCCATTGTGATGAATTCCTGCGAAGCTTGAATCGCTTGCGGTGGATCGTGCAGGACGGTTGTCAGACTATCGGTCTGCGGATCGAAAATCGCTTTGACAAGATAGGGCTTTCGCCAGTACTTCCCATCGGCAACCGCTGCCATATATGCGCATTGCTGAAGTGGAGTAAACAACACTTCACCCTGACCAATGGAGATAGAAGGAATGAAGCCTCTTGTCCACCCGGTGGGGCCATAGCGGCGATTGTAATAGTCGGTGGAAGGTAGATTACCATCAGCTTCGGAGGTCTGATCAACACCGGTCGCTTTACCAAAGTGAAAGCGATCAAAGGCGCGGAAGACGCCGTCCACTCCGATTCTCATGCCGACGGTGTAGAAAAAGACATCACAACTCTGCTCGACGGCATCGAGACAGCCGACTCGCCCATGCCCGCCTTTCTTCCAGCACTTGAAAGTGCGATTACCGACCGTATAATGACCGGGGCAACTCACGGTAAACTGGGGAGTGATTGATCCACTTTCCAGAGCTTCAATGAGCATCGCCGCTTTCACGGTTGAGCCGGGCGGATACATGGTTTGCACGGCGCGATTCAGCATCGGTTTGTCGGGATCATCGAGGAGCATTTTCCAATCACTGGAATTCAGCGTACCGGCAAAGATCTCCGGATCGTAGGTTGGAGCGGAGGCCATGCACAATACGCCGCCCGTGCGGATATCTATTGCAACGGCTGCACCGATCTTATCAACCATCAAGGACTCGGCAAAGACTTGCAGATCGAGGTCGAGCGTCAACCACAGTTCTTTTCCGGGAATGGGATCTACATGTCCCAGATCCTGTTCCTGAGTAATTTCCTGGCCGTAAACATTGACAACAGCGTAGCGATAACCGGGTTGACCGCGTAATTCCTCGTCGTAGATTCTCTCGAGTCCACGCTTACCAACCAAGTCCCCCGCTTGCCTTCCGGGAAAGCGATCCATTTCCGCTTTGGAGATTTCGCTTACATATCCGAGCGCGTGGGCTGCCACACCGCTTTCATAGTAGCGTTTCGGTTCGATTTCGAGAAAGGCGCCCGGAATCTGATTTCGCAATTCCTCATAGGCGGAGAGTTCGGAGAAAGACAAATCACGACGAATGCGACGAGGGAGAAACGTCCTGCGAACAGGACTGATGATCTCGCTCTTCAGCCAGTTCTCGGGCATGGCAAAGACACTATTCAGGAGCGACATTCCCCGGTCGTCTTTCCAAAGCTCTACCGGCACTCCGTAGCATGTGTAGGTTGCGCGATTAGTCAGAATCAGCTTACCGTGGTGATCGCGCATCACTCCACGCGGAGGCGCGATCTCCACAAGACGGAACCGATTGTTGTCCGACTTCTCACGGAACTCCGAGCCGTGCATGATCTGAAGATCGAACAGACGAACGATCAGCACACTGAAGAACAGAGCGCCGACCGAAACAAATACAATTGGTCGGAGGCTCTCCCTTGAAATTTTGGTCATCATGCGGACTTCATCCGATGCAGCGGAGACAGAAACCACAACAGACCGAAGCCCGTCGTGTACAGCGCGGCCGGCACACCGTTACGGATGAAGACCGGCAGGAACTCAATCTCCATCCCTCGCGACAAGATAAAGTGGGTGACTGCTTCAACCCCGAGTGCGCAGAGAACAACATAGATTCCCCAGGGCCAAATCAATCGGAATGGCCCCCCATTCCAGAGTTTGCCACAGGTGAATCCGGCTACTGTGTAGGAGAACATGGTGAGGCCGGTTGGAATTCCGCTAAAAATATCCAACGCCAGACCGATGCTCGCACTGAAAAGCGTACCTTCGATAGGGCCTCGCAGCAAGCCGACATAGACAATGAACGGCAATGTGAGGGAAGGTCGGATTCCGGCAATAGAAATCAGGCTCCCAAGACCACCGTCAAGCAGAAGAAGCAACAGGCCTATGCCGATCAGAATGGGATAGCTCATGGCATAGTGCGAGAACCAAATGACCCGTCACGTGGCTCAGTGGCAGTGACGAAGAAGACGTCTTCAATAGCCTGAAAATCCACAAAGGGACTAACCAAATAGTCCTTGCCAAGCGAATTATTTCCAAGCCGAGTGGCAGAGACCACACCAACACGAATTCCTTTTGGAAAGACAGCTCCGGCTCCCGTCGTGAGCACCAAGTCGCCGATTCGCGCATCCGCTCCGGTGGGAAGTCCGATGATCTTCCATTCTCCGGTTGCCTGCCAGCGCAAGATTCCCATTTGGCGCGAGCGTTCGATCATCACTGAGACTCCGTAAGTGTTTCCCACAAGTGTCTGAACTACGGAGCTGTGATCTCCTGTTTCAATCACTTTGCCTACAAGACCTTGCGGTGTCAATACGACGGCATTCACTACCACCCCGTCAGACAGTCCGGCGTTGATTCGAATCTGCCCACCGATGTGCGCTCCGGAATAGGCGATTACTTCTGCCGCCTTCAGCAACATGGGAAAGCGTTCTTTGAAATCGAGCATGGAGCGCAAGCGCTCATTTTCGAATGCAGCGTCTCGCAACTCATCATTCTCGCGCGTCAGATTCATGGCGTAATTGCGCAAGGTTTCGTTCTCTCGCCAGAGATCTATGCCCTGCCTAACATATTTTGTCGGAGTCGCAAGATAGGCAAGCAGATCGCCGACTTCACCCTTGAAAACAGAAACGGCAGCATTATTGCCCATGAAGAGAAGGGCGATGGATACGGCAACCGTGATGAGAAAAATGACCCAGTCGGTGGCTGGCGTGAGCAAGCGAGGTGAAATCCTCATTGGGGTCGAATCAGGCGTTCACCAGAATTTTCTGATAGGTTTCGAAATCGTCGAGGACTTTTCCGGTTCCGCGAACGACACAGGTTAGCGGATCATCGGCAAGGAAAACGGGCAGCATGGTTTCTTCACGGATGCGCACATCGAGTCCTTTGATGAGCGCACCGCCGCCGGTCATAATAATCCCCCGGTCTCGAATATCTGCGGCAAGTTCGGGAGGTGTTTTCTCGAGGGCAACCTTAACCGCTTCCACCACTTGTGCGATCGGTTCATGAAGCGCTTCCCGAATTTCTATGGAGTTGATTTCGATGGCCTTCGGAATTCCAGCCACCAGATCGCGTCCTTTCGCCACAATCGAGAGTTCCTGCTCAAGCTTAATTGCGGATCCGATGCGGACTTTAATCTCCTCAGCCGTACGCTCGCCAATGAGTAGGTTGTAGTTTCGGCGCATGAACTGCACAATGCACTCATCCATTTCATCACCGCCGATGCGAATGGAATTGTCCGTTACAATCCCCGACAAGGCAATCACAGCGATTTCTGTGGTTCCGCCGCCAATGTCAATGACCATGCTACCGACAGGATCGTTCACGGGCAGACCCACGCCAAGCGCCGCAGCCATCGGTTCGGCAATGAGATAGACTTCTCGCGCTCCAGCGTGTTCCGCCGCATCTCGAATGATGCGTTTCTCGGACTTGGTCACACCGGAGGGAACGCAGACGATGACCCGCGGCCGCATCATACGATTTTTTTGTGCCTTGCGAATGAAAGCGCGTATCATCATCTCGGCAACCTCATCGTCATCAATCACTCCGTCGCGCATCGGACGGATAACTTCAATCTGCTTGTGGGTTTTCCCCAGCATCTCGCGAGCTTCCGTGCCGATGGCAATAACCTTATGGTCGGATTTTCGAATCGCGACCATCGAGGGTTCACGCACGAGAATTCCCTTGCCCTTCACATAAACGAGAGTATTGCAGGTTCCGAGATCAATGGCGATCTCGTTCGAAAAAAGTCCCATCAGGGAAAAAGCCATAATGACCTCAGAATCGCCCGTCAGAATGCGGGCTGATGTTCGATAGAATGAACCGGATAATAGGGTTCAAGAAATGAGCAGTGAAGTAATGCCTCTACCCTTCGTCGGATAGAAATATGTTGTCGTCCGATTTAGGAGGCTCGATTCCGCGCTTGCGCTCCTCTTGCCAGAGGTACTCGAGAATCAAGGGCTGCTCTTCCGCATCCACTCGCACATAGACGGAGTAGATGCCGCCCCATTGGCAGACGAGCTTTTTGTTTCGTACCGCAATAATCGCATCCTCCATCGAAGGCAGCTTGCGAGTCATGCGACCGACGAGCGAGTAGATTGCTCCGCTGACATCGCGCTTGACGATGTAGTCCTTGCCAAGATAGCGAACGCGAGAAGCTGTTCTCACGTAGAGAGGTGAATCGAGATTTACTGGCCAGCCCATGTTTCGTTTGTTAGTTAGTGTCTAAAGTGTCTTCTACCGGTAAAGACCATCGCCATATTGTACTCGTTCGCGGCGGCCATGACTTCCTCGTCGCGCACGGAACCACCCGGCTGAATCATTGCTGTTGCCCCCGCTTTGGCGGCGATATCCAAGCCGTCCCGGAAGGGAAAAAATGCATCGGAGGCGCAAACACTCCCGCTGAGTGAAAGTTTGGCTGCCACCGCTTTGCGAACAGCAAGATCCGCACTGTCCACCCGGGACATCTGACCGGCGCCGATGCCAAGTGTGTGTCTCGAGTCGGCGAAGACAATCGCATTGCTGCGGACATGTTTGCAGACCTTCCAAGCCAATTTGAGAGCGTCAAGTTCGGCAGAAGTCGGCGAGCGTTTTGTAACTACCTGCAATTGATCCAACTCAGGCAAACCCAGATCCGTGTCTTGCATTAAATAACCGCCCCACACCGCTCGCAGCTCACGGGAAGCGACAAGACCTTGCAGTTCACTCCAATCAAAGGTCAAGAGTCGAAGCATTTTCTTTTTTGCGAATATCTCGAGAGCTTGCGGAGTGAAGGACGGAGCAAGGATTATTTCGAGGAACATCTCACTGAGAATCTCTGCCGTTTGCCGATCCATCTCACGATTCAAGGCAACGATTCCTCCGAAGGCTGACACTCGATCCGTTTCGAGGGCGAGCGCAAGAGCTTCTGAAACGGAATCCGAAACACCCACACCGCACGGGGTGACGTGTTTGACGATAACGGCGGCGGGTTGTTCGAACTCACGAAGCAGTTTAAGCGCTCCGTCGGCATCCAGCATATTATTGTATGACAACTGCTTGCCCGAGAGTTTTTCCGCCGCAACAAGACCTGCCGGATCAGTACCGGATTTCATGTAGATAGATGCAGACTGATGCGGATTCTCACCGTAGCGCAACTCGCGAATCTGGCTCAGAGTCAGAGTTTGAAAACTGCCCTTGTTTAACCACGATGCGATGGCGCTGTCATAGGTCACCAGTCTCGCAAAGGCACGAGCCGCACACTGTTTTCCAAATTCTTCGGTAACTTTCCCCTCATGCTCGTCAAGCAGCGCCGCAAACTCCTCATACTGGGCAGGGTCGGTTAACACGACAACATGAATGCCGTTCTTTGCGGCAGCACGCACCATTGAAGGCCCACCGACATCAATCGCCTCGATAATGTCTTCATCTGGCTTACCAGAGGCGAGAGTTTTCTCGAAAGGATAGAAATTCACGACGAGTAGATCAATCGGCTGCAATCCGAGTCTCTGCATGTCCGCCAGATCACCGGCATTGTCGCGGCGGGCAAGCAGGCCGCCGTGGATACGCGGATGAAGGGTCTTGATTCGACCTTCCATGGCTTCGGGATGCCCTGTCCAATCTTCGACCGGTGTGACCGGAAAACCGGCCTCCTGAATGGCTTTGGCAGTGCCGCCGGAGGCGATGAGTTGGATGTTGCGCCGAATTAGAGTGCGGGCAAGATCCAGGAGTTTCGTTTTGTCGGATACGCTCAGGAGCGCGCGACGGATTTCAATCATGCGTGGTTCCCAGGGAGAATTCTTACGCGTCTGCCTTCAACCTGAATGCGATTCTGCGCGAAGAGTCTGATCGCATCCATATAGATTTGATACTCGATTTCATGAACTCGATGCTCAAGTGTTTCCGGCGTGTCATCTACCATAACAAAGACGGCACGCTGAAGAACAATCGGGCCATGATCATATTCCTCGTCCACAAGATGCACGGTTACTCCCGTGACGCGGACTCCGGACTCGAGCACCGCTTCGTGGACATGCCTGCCAAACATTCCCTTGCCGCCGAATGCTGGCAAAAGCGCCGGATGGATGTTCAGCATCCGATTGTGAAACTTTTGGACGATGGCGGACGGTACGCGCTTCATGTAGCCGGCGAGGCAGACAAAATTCACGTTGTGCTGTTCAAGCACATCAATTATCGCATCAGAGAACGCATCGCCCGATGCAAACTCCGAGCGCTGAACGAGCAGTGAGGGAATATCGAGCCGCTTGGCTCGATCAAGCGCCGGAGCGTCAGGATTCGATGACAGCAGCAGGACAGAACTGGCATTCAGATCAGACTCACGAAGTTGCTCGCTGATGTACTCGAAGAGCGTTCCATTGCCGCTGACAAGAAAGGCAATTCGCAGGGGTATCACGGCAACTCCTGCGTCACTACCGCCTCATTCAAGCTCAGGCTAAACGTCGCAGTATCAAATGTTACATCCGCACCTAC
>JAGVEU010000386.1 GCA_020057985.1 Calditrichota bacterium
ACTCGGAACTCCCAGCCTCGATCTCACGGTTACTGAGAACGGATCTCCGTTAAATGAGACTTGGGGAACCGTCAAACGGGGAACCACAATTTTCAGTCGTGCACTGAGTGATGCAAGTGGGCATATTATTCTACCGCTTCCGCAAGATGCCGCCGGTGACGTCATCGTTACGCTCACAAAACCGCGTCACGAGCCACAAACCTATACGGTAACTTTGACACAACAGAATCTGGTCGTGACTGCTTCCTCCCTTCTGATTGTTGACAACGGCAGTTCCGGTTCGATAGGCAACGGCGACGAAATTCCCAATCCCGGCGAAAGACTTGCGATCACCGTAACGCTGCATAATTATGGCTCGAACGCTTTCAATGGAGGCACGCTTACGCTGGAATCCCCTGATGCAACGATGAGCGTCGTGAGTGGATCAGCATCCGTTCCAACATTGCCTTCAGGTGCAAGTACTGCCGTCACGGGCTTCCTCGCAGATGTCATTGCGGGAGCCTCAGATCATACGGTTGGACGACTTAGTTGGACGGTCAGTCCCGGACAATATACATGGACGAGCGCGCACGAAATTCTTGCTCCGACATTGGTTATAAGTCAAGTGCGAACCAGCGGCGATACACTGAATCCTGAGCCTAATTCGACTGCATCCGTGACTCTCGATATGTCAAATCTCGGTGCGACCGGTCTTGGGGCATCAACGGTCACACTTCGATCCTTGGATCCAAGATTGACATTGACAGACAGCACTGCCGACTACGCTGCGATTCCTATTGGAGGTACCGGACAAGCTTTGAGTTCCTTCGTGATGAATTTTGGCGCCTTCTATCCGGGAGATTGGGCAGAAACAGAATTGCGCATTAGCAGTGGTACCATGCTCTTCACAGCGAGCTACAGGCTACCGATCGGCAATCTCGATGGCGCTGATCCTACGCATCCTGACAGCTATGGCTATCGGGCATTTCAGGACGGCGATGCCGGCTTTGTTGAGACTCCGATCTATGCTTGGCTGGAAGTAGATCCGGCTTACGGCGGAAGTGGAACAAACCTTGCACTTTCAGATCAAGGAGCCGGATATGATGCCACAGTTACGATAAATCTCCCGTTCAATTTCACTTTCTACGGAGTGGCGTACACACAAATCTCCGTCTGCTCAAACGGCTTTATATCTTTTGGTCAGACCGGTGAGAGTTTCTTCCGCAATTACGCCTTGCCGGCAATCGCATCACCGAATAACATGGTCTGCCCGTTCTGGGATGATTTGGTCATTCAAAATGGCGGACATGTTTGCACCTACCACGATGTCATTGGTGGAAGATTTGTCATCGAATGGAGCCGCCTGCGGAATGCGTATGGGACTGGTGCCGAAGAGACCTTTGAACTCATTCTTTTCAATACTGCATGTTGGCCCACGCGAACCGGCGATGGCGATCTGTTGGTTCAATACCACACGCTCAACAATACGGACTCCTGGGACAACTTCGCAACCGTAGGCTTGCAGAATCGCAATCTTGGACATGCGCTGCAACTTTCCTATGCCAATATCAACGCCCCCGGTGTTTCCACACTGCGCTCAGGTCAGGCGATCCTGTATACGACCGGACGCGGTACTAACGGAGCCTACATCAACTATATCGGCAACAACATTGATGACGATAATGAGGGCGGATCGAGCGGTAACGGGGATGGGATTCCGCAAAACGGCGAGACCGTGCAATTGCAGATTCGTCTGCAAAACATCGGATCTGCTGATGCGCCCGCATCCACTGGAACACTGACAACGAGCGATCCTCTAATTACTTTGCTCGATACTCAAGTATTATTTCCCTCCATTCCTGCCGGTGGCAACGCAACCAGCAATGCAATCCGCGTGGGACTTGCGCCGACTACTCCAGACGGCCACGTCGGCAATTTTCTTCTATCTCTCAGCGGGGGCGCATTGCCTTGTGTGGTGCTTCCGGCCATCACGATTTCCGGCCCAGTGCTGGGGTTGATTCCCACGACGATCAACGATGACAGCACTCCTCCCAGTATCGGCAACGGCAATGGCGAAATTAATCCGCTCGAGACTATCGAATTGCTTCCGGGAGCCAGCAATTTCGGCGGCAATCGTGCCGTTGGCGTTACGGCAATCCTGCGAAGACTCAACAACCGGTGCACACTTCTGGACTCCACGGCGGCCATCGGAATCGTAGAGCAAGGTGGCGAAGTCATTGCCAGTGATCCGTTCGCCGTGCGCGTGAATCCGGGAGTTGTGAATGGCCAGCAGCTTCAGTTCAATGTGATCTTGCGTGATCAGAGCGGCTTGGAATGGTCACAGCAAGTTACCTACTTTGTCGTCGAACCTCGCGTCTCGGCAGCGGGTGTTCGTTTGGATGATCCTGCTCCCGGCGGCAACGGGGATGGACACTTGCTTCCCGGCGAGACCGGCGAACTCTATCCAAGAGTTGCTAATGTCGGCTTGGGAACCGCAACGAACATCACGGTCTTGCTTTCGACAAACGATCCGGATGTGACGCTGCAAAATACAACAATTGAGATCGGAACGGTATCCGGTAACTCAATCCGCGAGGCAACAGTTCCCACGACTATCATTGTAGCGACCGGCAGTCAGGCTCCGAGAACCACAGAAATTCAAATTCAGATCACCGGTGATGACGGCATTCAGGTGCAGGATTTCGCTTATCTTCTGATCGGTGACGCAGTTTTCTTCACTGATTTCGAAGGACAAACCCCAAACGATTGGACGGTCTTTGGCACACCGGGTCTCTGGCATATTCAAACCCGTCAGTACTTTTCGCCGTCGCATTCTTTCTATTGCGGTCAGGAATCTTCGCTTACGTATCCGCCCATGGCTGATGCGTATCTTAGGTCCCCCGTCTTCAATTATTCCGGAGCAGGCACTCTGATTTTCTCCACGAAGTATGCCACCTACAACTCAGCAGATCTTTGCCGCGTGCAGCTTCAGACAGGGCCTTCCACATATTTCCTGCTTGACCAGTTCAGCGGCGACGGCTCCGCGTGGCAACAAAAGCAATACTCACTGGGTGGTCATGCACCTTCCAATGAGGCGTATATTCGCTATTGGTTTAACTCGAACGCCTCCGGCGATGCTGAAGGCTGGTATGTGGATGACGTGATTCTACTCGATGAAGAGCAAGCTGTGGATATTGCGCCGGGTTCCAGTCTACCGAAAGTCTTCTCGCTCGAACAAAACTATCCGAATCCGTTCAACAGCCAGACCACATTCCAATATGCGGTTCCGTCAAGAGCCCACGTGACAATCCGTCTGTTTGACATGCTTGGCCGCAAAGTTGCCGTACTCATGGACCAGCAAAAAGACCCCGGCTCTTATCGTCTGAGCTGGCAACCACTCACCCTCGCGTCGGGAATCTACTTCGTGCAACTTGAGACCACAGAAGTCACACTCACACGCAAGCTGATTTACCTGAAGTAGGAACCCATTTCATTTGTTTATGACTCGGACTGCACTTCCGAGAAAGTATGCAAAGAGGCGACCAATCATGGCCGCCTCTTTCAACATTTCAGTATTTCAGTTTTTCAGCGTTTACCGAATAAGCGCCATTTTCTTCGCATCGCTGAAGTTTCCGGCGCTGATCTGATAGATATAGACTCCGGAGGCAACCGAAACTCCATGCGAGTCTCTGCCATCCCATAGCGAGCGATAGGCTCCCGCCTCAAGCGAACCTTCAAGCAGTCGCTCCACCAAACGGCCAGTGATGTCGTAAACGGACAAGGTCACCGGACCGGTGCGAGCCAATACAAAGCATAAGTAGTTGGTTCTGAAAAAGTCTATTTGGCTGGTTTGTCAGGAGCGGTTGACCTGACGAGGGTGTCTCATGCCGCGAGGGGTTGCCAGCGGACGCGATCGAAGTACGATTGTGGCGCAGAGGTTCGGGCGAGCAGCCCTGCCATGCGGGAAAGAAGGCTCGAAAAAAAGCGTGGCAAGAGCGCCCGGAGAAGCTTTTACAGGTTGTGCCCGCAACCGGCGAGCCTCGCGTTGATGGCGTCGCCGATCTTGCCCTTCAGAAAGTGACGATTCAAGCGGAAGTCGGATTTCAGATGGCCGATGATGGGTTCCACTGCCGACCGTCGCTTGCACCATTTCTTGCGGGTGCGATTTTTCTCCTTCTTGCGGTGGTTCACCACATGCACCACCGTCGGTCCCGTGTACCCATGCCCCCGGTAACCCCGATCACAGTACGCCTCTTGGGGTTGCCATCCGGTGAGTCTGACCGTCTGATCCATCGTAGGGATTGCCAGGCCGCGACTGAAGGCCCACCACCCAATTGCCGCGACTGGTGGTGACGGCGCTCACTTTACAGCCAAATTCGTATTTCTTGTGGGCCTTCCCTTTGGCAATACACTCGACTTCCGGCTCATGGATGCTGTGCAACTTGTGGGTGTCCTTGGGTTGCTGCGCGAGGAGACGCTCCCCTTTGGACAGCAGGACTGTTAGGACGTCCGTCGGCGCGGAACTGTTGCGGCGAAGCTCGCGAACGACGCGGCCCAGATAGGTCTTCAACCGCTTGGTTTGCTTCTGAGCCTGCTTCCACTTGCGGGCATGCGCATAGCGACCTTGCAGCAACAACGCTAACTTGCTTACCCGAACATATACTGTTTCCCGAAAGTAATCCCGCATTGATCCGTCACGCCACCGCGAAGGGGACCCTCACTAATGGCGGCTTACTTTTGAAAAAGAGTATAACTCTGGCGTAACCGAATTCCCTCACGCCGCATTTCCTTCACCAAACGCTCCAAGATCCGGTGATACAGGCGAACGTCCGTCGGATAACGAATCGCTTTCTCCTGCACCGTCGTGTCCACATTCACTTTCTCCACGTGACGCTCCGTCAGTTGCCCCGTGCACTGCGCCGTCACGATCGTCTGCTGAAGCAAAAACTCGACACCGTCCACACCAATCCGCTTGCACCAACGCACCAGACTGCTCGCATCCAAGGGAACAGCATGCTCAAAGTACTCCGAGCCGCAGAAGGACTGCCAATACGCGTTTTCCACCCACTCCTTAAC
>JAGVEU010000225.1 GCA_020057985.1 Calditrichota bacterium
GTTTGGATGCGTCCAATTTCGTTCACGTCGTCTGGATGAACTCCCTCAACCCGTCGCTTTCCATCCGTCATGTCTATTACAATGTCGGGTCGCCCGATGCTCAGAACTTCTGGTTCATTCCCGGCGGCCAACAGGTGGACGCAACCAACCGAGCCGGTTATGCAACTTTGGCAATAAGTCCATCCGGGTTCTGTTTTCCAGCTTTTCATTCTATGGCAAACGCATCGAGTCCGGTTAGACCTTGCGTCGCCATAGACTTCCTACCCGGATCTGGCGCCTTCACGGCTTCCTGTCCACTGGAGCCGCCCTCACCACTCACAGGATGGCCTGTTATTGCACACGGAACCGACTCTCGTCTCCACATGATCTCTGAGAGCGATGCTATTGGGCTATATTATTCGCGCGGAACCGCTCTCTACGATCCAGATGGCTTCGGCCTTGATATTGTGTGGGATGATTTCGAACTATCGCAATTTGTCTACGTGGATTCGACCGATGGTAACACGCAGGACATCGCGGCTTCTCAAACAAGCCCGCGAGTCGCGCGGGCATGGATCAAGCACTCGGAAGTGCTTGTACAGATTTCTGAAGACAATGGCGTAAACTGGACAATCCCTGAGAATATCACTCAATTCATCCCGCCTGACTCGGAGTGCTATGCGGAGACTAACGACTGGCAGTGCTGCAATCGGGACACTCTGCGAGCCTTTTATGATCTCAGCTTGCTCCTCGATGAAGATAATCACGTTCATCTTGTGTTTACTACCGTCGGCTACAGTTTTTTTCATCCCACCGGAGAACCAATGCCGGTCTTTGAGCGCACGAAAGCCGCAATCTGGCATTGGACCGAAACCACGGATCAATTCAGTCTTGTTGCCAAACACTGGATTGAAGATTCAGTCCTTTCCGCCGACCAAAAACTGTATTCGCGCCATGCCATGCTTGAGCGACCCAGTATCTGCATGGATTACTCGACCGGCGACCTCTATTGCTCATACTTGCGGTATGATACTTCAGCCTTCTCACATCTCGGATACTTGAACGCAGACGTCTTCGTGGCTCGCTCAGGAGATCATGGCTTGAACTGGAATACTGGAGTCAACGTCACAAACACCAGACCGTCAATCATTCCGGCTCCGCCGGGAGGGAACGCGAGCGAGCAGGATGCAACGATTGCCGATCATGTTGCTGAGGGATGTCTTCACCTCTTCTATCTCTTTGATCGGCAAGGTGAGAGTGACTTTCCAACGGTTGCGAATCAAATGATCTACCGGCGCGTGACCATAGACTCTTTGCAGTTCGGCCCGCTGATGGACGAATTGCCATTCCACGTCGAAGTTCTGCCCTGCGATTCTGGCGAATCAGCACAGGAAGTCTCATCGCTCGTTCATGAGTTTGCCCTGCGAGCCTACCCTAACCCGTTCAACAGCTCAACGCTCATCAGTTTCGACCTTCCGCTTGCTTCGCAGGTCGAGTTGACCGTGTATGACATTCTCGGCCAGAAAGTTGAGACACTTAAGTCGGGTCAAGTTCAAGCCGGACATCACGCGTTGACATGGAATGCAAGTCCGTATGCATCGGGAATGTATTTTGTCTCGCTGAAATCGCCCGCACAGTCCAGAATCCAGAAAATCATCTATCTCAGATAAGGGGAGTGCCGCCCCTTCACGCAACGCTTCACCCCGCCCGTCTCGGTGTTTCGGGCGGGGTGAGGTAGTTATCTTTCCTACTTTAGTTGGGACAACAGGGGGGTTTTCCGAGGCAGAAACACCGCGGCGGCATGTTTCCTAACATGCCCCGCTACCGAGGACTTTGAATGTCCTTGAAAATCAAGCCAGTAATGTAAGACGGGCACGTTAGGAAACGTGCCGCGGCGGAGGTATCGTGCTGGCCGCTTCACTCCGCCTGAATCCTAATCGCTGTTCAGACTTGCGCAAATCCTTACAATTTGCTATCTTCTCATAGTCGCTCCGCCCGAGCAGACTCCGGCTCCAAACACAAGGAGGTAATCATGTCTAAGCTCGTTGCCTTGTTTTCCCTCATTTTCGTCCTGCTCTGCATCTCCAGTGCCCTCGCCCAACCCATTGGCAGGATTGACACCGCCGGAACTACATGGTATGATCTTCAGCATAATGGCTCCTGTGGCAGAATGATTGCCGTGGATCCCGACGACAATGTGCATGTGGTCTGGATGATGATGCTTACTAACGGAATGAGTCGCCACATTGATTATAATATCTGGAATCCGGATAGTTTGAATTTCGTCTATCCGGGTGGCGATCTGCTTGATCAATCACAGCGTGCAGGATATGTCACGCTCGCAATCAATTTGGACGGCTTGCCCTATGCAGCCTTTCATGTGATAGATCCTTCAAGCCCTTATCCTCATCCAGTTGTTGTTCCGATTGGCTGCTCGATTCAGATTAATATTCCCGAATATGGCGATGGCGATATTCTCTGGCCACAGATTGCTATCAGCGCTGACAGGCGACTTCATGTCTTGTCGGCGTCAAATATGTGGGCAAATTCAGTTATGCGAATCTACTATTCCCAAGGGATACCGATCGAGGATTCGCTCGGCCATCTGTGTGACATTGAATGGCAGCAGGTCGGTGGCGCCAATAACTACTTTGCTTTACTGGATTCCTCATTGGTTGTTGGCCACACCAATGCCGCGTCTCGCACCTCATCGCGTGTTGCACTTGGCTGGCTTCGTTCGTCAGACTCATCACAGTTCAACAATGACATAATCCTGAGGCTCTCAGAAGATTTTGGAGAAAGCTGGCAGCCGTCGCTCTACATCACCAGCTTTGTCCAACCCGATACCTGTTGGATAGACTCAACCCATTGGGTTATGTGCGACCGCGATACTCTCCGCGCTTATACGGATCTGAGTCTGCTCTTTGATCACAATGCCATTCTCCATGCTGCCTTCACGACCATCGGCTATTGGGTGTATCGCGACACGATCCCAACTGCAACCGCCAGCGCTTCCTTGATCTGGCACTGGAATGAAGCGACCGGGCAATTTTCGCTCTTGGCGGATGGTTGGGTTCATGTTCAAAGTCCCGGTGTCTGGCAGACGATTGTGCAACGGCCCAGCTTGGCTGTGGATGAGAATACCGGTTATCTCTACTGTGCATACGTACGCTATGATACCTCAGCCTATTCTGAAAACGGTTATCCCAATGCCGATGTCTGGATCAGTGTTTCCACCGATAATGGCTCTCACTGGAGTGTGGGCACAAACGTCACTCATACCACTCCTGCGATCCTCCCCGCTCCCGCTGGTCAGGGGATGAATGAACGCGAACCGACACTTGCGGAAGTCGTCACGGATGGCTATCTTCATCTGTCCTATGTGCTGGATCGTGATGCAGGAAGTATGCCTCAGGGGGAGGGCGTAGTGACACTCAATCCGTTTATCTATCAGCGTATTCCGGTGGATTCAATTCCCACAACACCCCTCATGCCTCAGTATCCATTGCATTGGGATTCCTCCGGTTTTCTGTCTGCTTCAGAGAGATCCCGTGTCGAATCACCGTCAGAGTTCCAACTTCATGCCGCCTACCCGAATCCCTTCAATAGCTCAACCCGCATCAGTTTTGATCTTCCGCAAAGCACGAATATCGAGTTGAGAGTATTCAATGTGCTCGGACGGACCGTTGAGGTACTGAAGTCAGGACCCACAGCAGCAGGGCATCACGCACTGAGTTGGGATGCAAGCAATCTCGCCTCCGGTGTTTATTTCGTGTCGTTGAAAACCGCATCGCACACTCAAACCAAGAAGGTGCTGCTTCTGCGCTGATGCTCTCCCCTGCTTTAGAGTTCAGAGCAGCACCGAGGACGGTACTGCCTAGTAATGGCAAAGCACGACGAGCAATCTCGTAGCCGCTTTCGAGAAGCACGACAGCTCACAGGAAACACATTATCAATGAATGCCCAACGAGCCATTGACCGCCTGCGTGAAGGCAACCTGCGCTTTGTGGCAGGATCTCCCGAACCGCATCGCGCGGATTCGGCCTTGCGAGAGCGACTGGCAGATGCGCAAACACCGTTCGCATGTATCGTCACATGCAGCGACTCACGCGTACCGCCGGAGATTCTGTTCGATCAATCACTGGGCGATCTGTTTGTCGTGCGCGTGGTAGGCACGATTCTTACTCCCGAGGTCATCGGTTCGGTGGAGTTTGCCGTGGAACAGTTGGAGGTATCGCTGGTGGTGGTGATGGCGCATTCACGGTGCGGAGCAATTGCCGCGGCGGTTGCCGAAATTCCTCTGCATGGCGCGCTGGCGGCCGTGATTGACTGCTTGAAGCCGTTTGTCGCTTCCGCGAAACTGGCGGGATTTACGGGAGTCGAACTGGAAGCGGAAGTCAGCCGCCGCAATACCATGAACCTCATCTACGTAATGCAGCACGAATCTCCAGCCATCGCCGATGCGGTGAAGAATAAAGGCATCGAGCTGCACCGCGTGTATTATGATATCGCCACCGGCTGCGTGGATTGGGATTTTTAACGAGATACGATACCGAGGCAGCAACACTGTCGTTTTATCGGAATGCTCTCATGTGCTGATCTGGGCGAAAAACCAAACTACGGAACCCCTGAACGGGAGCAGAGTTAATACAATGATCTTCGCGGAAATCCATTAAACAATATTACAAGTGTGAGCTATAAATCATGGATATAGGAACTCAGAAATGAAATGGTTCAAAACTAGACCTCTTCCCAAACTTCTGAAAGAAGAAAAACACAGATTGTGGGATTGGATACTCAGACCAGGCGAAACATA
>JAGVEU010000204.1 GCA_020057985.1 Calditrichota bacterium
CAACGGTGAACCGCCCCCGTTCCCTTTGCCGACGTGCGACCAGGCATCACTCGGCACGCCTCCACAGGGATTGTTCGCACATGTCGCACCTTCGGCCCACGTGCCACCGAGTCCTGCGCAGTCTGCCGAAGTGATACTGTCCGCACAAAGCGGCACGCAGATTGTGCCATAGCAGCAGCGCCCCGTCGGCGGCGGTGGCGGCAGATAGAACCACACTGCTCTCCCACCGGTAATTTGATTACTGGCCGGTCCTCCGTTGCAGAGATATTCCAGTCCGTTTCCCGCACCCGGCGCATCCACTCCGATGGTTGCGGATGTGGGATTGTCGGGTGCGATCCAGTCCGTGTTGTATTGGAACTTGATTCGGCCGTCCGGAAATAAAATAGCTTCAAAGGAATACCGATCATTCGAGTTAACGTTGTGCTGAATGCGCTTCCATTCCAGAACCAGATAGCTGCCGAAATCGCGATAGCGCAGCCAGGGACCAACCGCTTCCACACATCCGCCCACCGATGCCGCGCGTAAATCATCCCAATAAGGATAAAGCGTCGGCCACTGCGGTTCCACACCGGACAGGCCGCAGACATTGACCCCGCTCGAGTTCGCTCCCAACATCGTCATCAATCCGTTCGTCGAGAAGCAGCCGAATGTGTAGTCGGTCCCGTAGAAAGGAAAATTCCATCCCCACGAGAAGCAGGACACATTGTTGCGGCCGGTAGGTCCGTTAATCGCATTGGGATCGCCGCACAATTCGATCCACGCGAAGCTCGCCGAATCTCCGCCCTGATTGTCGACAAAGTGATAGCCGAAGGCATCCGGCCCGCCGACGTTTGCTGAGCATGTGCCCGCGCTGCACACGATACACAGCACTGCAAGAATTCGAGTAACACGGTTCATGATTCACTCCTTCTGTGGTGGGGAAACCGATTGAACTTAAGCTGTAGGCACCATGCATCCATCAGTCAATGTAGACAATTTGGTCAAAAAGTCAATAGAATGTCTCCGAGTTTGTGAAATAGTAGAGGGTTAGCCTCTATCCGATATCTTTATGTAAGTTATTAATAAAACTGTAGATAGAAATCCTATGAGCTTTGTGAAATCTCTGTGCCTTCCAATCTGGAGGCGTGACCATAGAATTGCCGATGTGCATCGTCGGACAAACCGCCTGTCCAATCCACAGCAACTTGCCATATCGTAATTTGTCACTTGGGCTGCTATCATCCGAACGGCCGGTGAGTTGGCCTACGACTTGATGCTGCGATTGCATGATGCAAGATCCTGAAGAACCCGGCTCCGAAGCACCAACATTCGTTGATACCTGCCAAAAATAGTTGTGGCCATGACCATCACATTCGTCCGTACTCGTCGTGCCGTATCACGTCATCTCTCACTATCCAGATGCGTCATGATTTGCGGGGCATCGCGGGGGCCGGAGGCGGAATCTTTGGGGATGGCGTGCTCGATGGCTTGAAGGTCGCTCGTGGTTAAGGTCAGGGTCGTGGCTGCGAGCGCTTCGGTCAATTGCTCGCGGCGGCGCGCACCGATGAGCGGGACGATATCCAAGCCGCGCGAGAGTACCCAGGCAATGGCCAGTTACGCCACCGTCGCGCCCTTGGATTCGGCGAGGCGGCGAAGTGTTTCGACCAGCGCGAGATTGCGGTCCAGATTGGCAGGGTTGCGAGGACTTAACCCTGCTCGGCGGTCATAGCTTCCGCTCACTATTTGTATTGAATAATATGAGCCGATGGCCGGGCTCGCTTCTCACCTTTCTCGTTGATCACATACTCGCTGATCAGATTGATGACGGTCGGGGGCAACTTCTTGGTGTCGAGATCCATCGGCCAGTAGGTCCTGAAGACATGATATTCCGATATCCCCGGTAACTCCGGTCTGTCTTGATAGAGCTTCGGGTGGGCGATAACATCCTCAATGCGGGGGTCGGTCAATAGGCTCCACTCCGATGGTCGCAGGGGCAAAAAACCGAGTTCTCGCAACAGGGCAGTATCGGCGAGATTATGCAGGAAAACCGTGCCCTTCGTGTAGGGCATTCCGATGATTGTCGTATCCGATTCTCCGGAAAACGCCTGCATGTATTTCCGGTAGGGTTTCCCGTCCGGCCCCATGACAATTCGACCTGAGAGCGGAGTAGCGTATGTGCCAGAACTCTCCACTCGCGGGCTTTTGCCACCGGCGACCACATAAATATCATCAGTCGGCGGCGGAGTATAATCGTAGTTGATTCCCACAACTTCCGGCGGCAGCGAGTCCAGAATCATGGTGCGCGGCCATATGGCTTTGTAGCGGTTGTAGCGGCTGGCACTGGCGAAGAACTCGACTTTCAGAAATCCGAGGCTTAAGCAGGGCGGGATCGGCGGTCTTGGACAGATAGACTTCGCCTTTGAGATAGTCCTTGCCTCCAATGCGCGTGGTGGGCATGTTGTCCGGCGGTCTCAGCAGAACGCGAGTGGAGGTATCCTCTGAGCGCGCAGCTATTGCGAAAACAAGCAACAGAATCATGACCGGTGCGAATGTCATGGGTTGATCTCCTCTTCTGTTCTGCAATTTAGCAATAGCCAACGTAAATTTCAATAGGCATCCAGTATTTTCCCCCCTCATCCCTCATCCCTCATCCCTCATCCCTCATCCTTCATCCTTCATCCTTCATCTTTCATCCCTCATCCTTCATCCTTCATCTTTCATCCCTCATCCTTCATCCTTCATCTTTCATCCCTCATCCTTCATCCTTCATCCCTCATCCCTCATCCCTGATCTTTCCTCCCTCCTCCTCCAAAAAAAGAGAGGCATCCTCCCCGAATGCCTCGCCTCTTTTCGCCTAAACTCAGTCCCAATCTTGATCTAAGTGTAAGTCACATACGTTCAATAACTTGCGAGTGAATATCTTGTTAATAATATACTTAGTTGATTAAACTTTCTCTTGACAACGGCGTTCTAATAGTGTATCTTGTTCAACAAACGACCGAGTGGGCTTGCCTCAGCGTTTCAGGGTTTCAGCGTTTTCTTCAGATGACGAACTCCGGTCGCGCGAAAATCGGCGGCTGCGAGGTGGGCATGAATTCACCCGTCGAGATGTTCTCCACCAGCGACGCTTCTTCAAACCATGATTTCGGCGGGAGATGTCCCCAGAAAGTGGCGCGGCGCGGATCATTGATGCTCCAGCGAATCGGCGGCATGTCCCAATCGGTAATCAGATAATCGCCGGTGTAAATCTCGATGCGGTTATTGTCTGGATCGCGCAGATACAGAAAAAACGCATTGGACAAGCCGTGCCGACCGGGGCCGCGCTCAATATGATTGGCCATATTCATCGAAGCCAGTACGTCGCACGCATTCAGAATCGAAAGGCGATCGTAAGCCCAGAAGCCGACGTGATGTAATCGCGGACCGACGCCGTTCATGTTGGCAAGGTCGTGCACGTTCTGTTTACGATGCATCCACACCGCCCACAGCGTGTCCTGCTCTATGGAGTCACTTGGCCCGGATTCAAGGAAGCGATGACCGCGGAACTCGGAAAACGAGGAAGAAGGATCCTCTGGATTTTGGATTTTGGATTTTGGATTTTCTTCGGGATCGCTTGCGGCTGTGTACTCGCTGCAATGAAAACCTAACCGCTTCGTGAACCAGTTGAAACCCTTGCGCACATCCGTGACTTGACAATTGTAATGGTCAATCCGCTGAATGGCCGCCCCGTGATATTTGTAGTAGTTTTGCAGTTCCGATGGCCGGCGCTCGATCTTGTGAAAGAACTCCAGCGGAATACCATTCGGATCTTGAATCCGCAGCGCCCGCTCCACACCTAATTCTTCTCCCGACTTCAGCCACCGCGTCTTCAACTTATCCGCTTCAGCAAGTTTCGCAAGCTCATCAAGATCACTCTCTTTTTCCACCCGAAACGCCAGATGGGATAGACCCGGCTTGTCACTCTTACGGAGTACCAGACTGTAGAGATCCCGCTCTTCCATGCAACCAAGATAGAGCCGGTCATGGTCTTCCCGAATCAGCAGAAAACCGAGCGCGTCCACATAAAAATGTTTAGTCGCGTCCAGATCGGTAACACGGAATTCGGCATGAGCGGTGCGGAGAATGTTCATCAAATTAGAGATTAATAATTGAAG
>JAGVEU010000306.1 GCA_020057985.1 Calditrichota bacterium
CCTGATATTTTGCAGTTGATGTACCCTTATCACCTGAAGAGGTCGACGGTGCATTTTCCAACACGTATTTCGATACTTCAATCAGGATTGTCGAATCACCTTTTTCCTGCAATGCATGTGCAGCCTTCATACGGCCACAAAAGGTTCCGTTTTGTATGCCATATCGAAGTACATCCAGTGCTCTTGGATCTTTACTGTTATGAAGTACGTAGTAATCGTTATCTCCGTAAATTTCTTGAATCGCTTTGTCCCATTCACGCCCCCATTTTATTAGAACTGCTGCAGCGTCTCTTCTGGCATGTGCTTCCGGAACACTATTCAGACTTTCTACAAGAAAGGGAACCGCATTTTCAATGGGTTCTTCAAAGACCGCTAATGCGTGAACTTTAGCAGCAACAGCAGCAGCGCATTTTGCTGGAACATTAACAATTGCATCTGCAACAGCCTTAGATTTCATCTCTACAGCACTATTAGCAATAAATGTCAGCATTTCACTCAGAGATCCATCGTTGTCAAATTGTTTTGATGAGTCACTATATGTGAGTAATTTACTGGATATAGTGTTGAGAGCCTGCAAAAGATCCGCTTCCGTTGGCTTTTTTAGGGGAGGTAGGTTTTCCAATCCAGGCTGAGCGAAACTAATATTTTGCAGCATTAGAGCGGCTGCTAGGAATGTCAATCTGCGAAACAAGAAAGTTCCTCCGTGTTCGGTTTTCCTATTGTTATATTGCCTTTTCTGCGTGGTGAGACAGAGCCATACAAGAAGTAATGCCAATCGCCTGTAAACTACCATTGCTTCCTCCATTTGCCGAAATAATTATCAATTTTAACTTGTGCAACAAGGTCTTGAACTTCGCATGGATTGTTGTTGTGATACGCTGCGCGGTTAAGTGCAGGTTGAACTCCACTCACGATTCACGTCTCTTAGTTTCGTTTGCCCGTTGCAGAAGAACACCTATAATATAAGTCAACCTCTTCATACTGTCAAGCGATTTTCCCTAAGTCCAAAAAAAAGCAACTTACGGCAAACTATTGTTTTCACAATGACATGGGCTCTTTTCGTTGTTCTGTTTGGCCATTAACGTTCGATGTTGAGAGGTCAAAGAATTGTTTTGCATCGCGTTGATTTGACGGCTCGGCCTTGGTAAAACTTCTTTCTGCCGGTTTAATGGACACGCGCATTTGATGGCACGGACACAGCAAGCTGTGTCGCTACAATCGCAGGAATTGCTGATTTTATGGGAAGCGTGATGGCTAAGGATTTTTCGTGTGGGGGTTGAGAAGAGTATTCGTTGGGCACGGAGGTGCGGGATGATTCGCTGTATTGTTTGACGGGCGCATTGCTATGCGCCCCTACCTGTGTCTATTCCTTTGTCATGCGATCACCCCTGATTCCAATGATGAAGAACAGAATCAGCAGGAGTGAGAGCAGTATCACACCCGCAGTCATACCATAACCTGTCCAGATAAGCGCCAAACCAGCATAGCCACCGAGGACAAGTGCGTGAAACAGAATTGCGGAGAGTATTCCGACGCGGAAAGCCAGCCAGCCGGAAAGCAATGCCCAACAGAAATGAAGAGCGGCGCTAATGCTCAGCCACTGCACTGGATTATAACCGGCGAAATAAGTAGTGATGAGAGCGCTGAGCAGCATTGCCGTCAGCGGGCCGCGGAGCCAGAAAAGAAGTAGTGGGAGTAGCCAGAGACGATACAGACCCTCTTCCCACAACACTTGAATACTCGACAGGGTGGGAAGTGCGAATGAAGGAAACGGCGAAGTAAGCGTGCTGGCAATTATCGGGAGCGATTGCGCCGAGAATCCCAGCGGAATGGCGTGTCGCGCAAGCAGGGACTCGCCAAGCAGCACAACGGAAGCAAGCGGAAGCGCGTAGCGTCCGGCCTGCACCCAAGATCCAATCCAGCCACGCTGTGAAGGAGCCACACGAGTGAGCGTAGTCACATTGGGAAGCAGATCGCGGGAGATCGCTTCACCGGTCGCCACAATCAGACCGATGACTATAGCTACTTGCAATGCTTCCACCACTGCGCCAAGGGCAATGCGGGCCAGAAAGCTGTGCATGTCGGCATCGTAGGGAATCAGAATCGCAGCCTGCGGAAACGTGAGCGCCTTTTGCAGGACGATCAGCGCAAAGAACACTCCGCCGGCAATTCCCGCTGCCTTCAGCGCGAGCGGTGTGCGATGGTGCATCAGCCCTTGAAAGACCCCAAACATGATGAGCACGAAGATCAGCAAGCGGCTTCGTTCGGAGCGCAGCGGTTGAGCAGGCAGGTGGATTTTGCCCGAAAAGAACGACGGGGATTTTGCGTGAGTCGTATCGTCCCCTACCCGGAGGGTAGGGTCTAATAACCGCGTGGAGTCTGCGAATATGCTTCGGGTGGTAGCTGTTGTTTGCAGTGAGACGTTGCTGAGAATAGTACCGGACAGTGTGACTTCAAGCCGTTGATTAAGGTTAGCGTCCTCTGGCCATGTGAAACGGAAAATCCAGTCACTGCGCTGCGGCTGGGAGATTAGAGTGTCGGATTCATAGACAAGTTGATAGGCCGGAAGCGCGAGGTCGGTAGCCAGTTTCTGAAGTATTAGATTGAAGGCATCGTCACGGTTCAGGCGTTGATCGGGTTCATCATCGGGAATGTCGCGGCGCACGCGATAGATTTGTCCCGCCGGAGACACTGCCACCATCCAGCCATCCAATTCGCCCTCATGGAAATAGTGAAACTGATATCCGACAGCCGGATTCAGAGCAAAGCTCCGCTCATTCTCCCACGCTGACCATTCGCCGCCTTCACGATATTCCGCCACCTGCAGCAGTGTGTAATTGCCGAGGTTTGCGCCTTGCTTGAGCAGAAAATCCTCGGCAATCCCGGCGGCTTCGTCCATACGCAGCCATTCCCATTTCCACGGTTTGGCAAACAATCCTGCCGCAAGCAGAGTTAGAGCAAACAGCAGAGTGCGAGCGGTAAGGCTGCGTAGTGCGGCAGGAAACATGCGGCGAGCACGCTTGCGGATTTCGCGACGCTTCTTCATCCGATTAGCGAGATGTCGCCTTTGCCTTCGCGCAGAATTACCGGTTCGTCTCCGGTCAGATCAACGATGGTGGAGGACTTATTGATGAGAATTCCTGAGTCGAGAATCACCGCGATCTCATTGTCCCACTCCGCTTCGATCTGCTCCGGATCATTCATGAGTACGCCCTCACGATCCGTCATGCCCGTCGAGAGAATCGGTCTGCCGAACTCTTTGAGTAGAGTGCGGCACACAGGATGGTCGGGCACTCGCAATCCGACGGTTTTCTGCTTGGTGAGAAGCAGTTTCGGGACTTCGCGCGAAGCAGGCAGAATGAAGGTGAATGCTCCGGGCAGACAGCGCTTCATGATCTTGTAGGCCGGAGTCTCCACCAAGGCGTACTTGCTGATATCGGAAAGATCCGCACACAGAAATGAGAGCGCATGATATTTGGAATAGCCCTTCAGTCGCAACGCTCGCTCCATGGCCGCCTTGCTACATATATCGCAACCGAGGCCATAGTTAGTATCTGTGGCATAGGCAATCAATCCGCCATTTTCGAGAGCATCAATGGCGGTGCGGATGTTGCGGATATTCGGGTTTTGGGGATGGGTTTCGAGAATCATAGCATGACGAGAAAACTACAAACTACAAACGTCAAACTTCAAAAGCAGACCCAGAAACAGGCTACATTCAAGTTTGTAGTTTGAGGTTTGAAGTTTTCTTCCTTCGTGTAACTTTTTCCAATTATCTGTATATTATGTACGGAGCCACTTGAATGATATCCTTCCACGACCTTTATCAGAAGTACGCCCGCGACGTCTACCGCTTTGCCTACTGGCTATCGGGGGATGCTGCGGAGGCGGAGGATATTGCCTCCGAGACCTTTGTACGGGCGTGGACTGCCTTTGATGACCTGAAAATGCCGACCGTGAAAGCCTATCTCTTTACTATCGCTCGCAACTTGTATCTGCATTCCAAGCGGCGAACCAACCGGCTTGCCGAACTTGATCCTGAGCTGATGGATCCGGCTCCGGATGCACTGGAGACTGCGGAGAAGCGATCCGAACTCGATAGAGTCATGAAGCACATGCAAACGCTGCCGGAGGTGGATCGCGCCGCGCTGTTATTACGAGCCCAATACGAACTCAGTTATGAGGAGATTGCCCAGAGCCTTGGGATCTCCCTCGCCGCTGTCAAAGTCAAAATTCACAGAGCAAGACTAAAACTAACCGCTCTTCTCCCTCCACGATAGTGGGGGGATTAAGGGGGGTAGGAGGAAAACCATGAACAATCCTATCACACGCGACATCATCACTGATCTGCTGCCTGTCTATCTTTCCGGAGAAGCCAGCGAAGAAACTAAGGCACTGATCGAGAACTTCATGAAAGAGGATGCGGAATTTGCCCGACTGGTCAAGACCGAAGCGAAAGTCACTTTCCCCAACCATCTTCCCGATCCGACTAAGGAGCAGGAGATGAAAGTCCTTCATGAAACAAAGCGCAGATTGCGCCGCCGCTCATGGCATTTGGGGCTGGCCATCTTCTTGACTTGTTTTGCCTTCGCTTTTCGTTTCGGCCCGGAGGGATTCACCTTTACATGGGAGGTCTCTCCAGCAACCGCCATCATCTCCGGCCTGCTCGGCCTGATGTTCTGGATTCTCTATTTCCACAAAGGTCACCAGCTTAAGGCAACGGGACTGTAAGAAAATCCAAAATTCCAAATCCCAAAAAATGCGCGGTGCGTAGGGGCGGGTCTGAATCAAAATCCTTGCACTGATCTCTCCTGACTTACTCGTGACCCGCCCTTGGAATTCTCACCATGTCAGTCAATTCAAACACAATCACCCCCGGCATTGTCATCCTGCATTTGTCTTCAAATGCAGGATCTCTACTCACTCTCCTCTCTTCTCTCCCTCCACGAGTAGTGGGGAAATGAAGTGGGCATACTCCCAAGTGCATCCTGATAACCGAAAGCTAACTATTCACCTTGAAGGATTGATCTTGTTATGTTTCTTCTCTTGTTCCGACAGGTGAATAGGAACACGTTTCGATTTCTGTGCCTTGATGAAGTGCTTGTTCATCCATACGACTTCAGTTCGCTTGTGATCGCGTCCACTTGAGTCTTTAGTGATGGCACTTATCCGTTTGGCGGTCCAGCCATTCTTCTTTGTCAGCATCGTGCTGTAGAGCTTGTTGTCGTAGCCGCTGATGAAAATCATGCATTTGGCTTTATTCGCCAGCTTCAGCAATTCACGATGAAACTCCTCATCGTTGGCCTCGATGTTATAGCCATTCGTTCTGTCAGCCAGATAAGGAGGGTCCAGATATACAAGGGTCGCTGGCTTATCCAAGAAGTCCTTCAAGAGCCTTCGCGCATCTCTATTTTCGACACGGACACTGCGGAGTCGCTCGACAACTCCAGACAATCGATCTGGTAGATTGTACCAACGGTTAACCCTTGCATCGCGATTATTTCGTGAGTAGGAAAGCGAGTAAGAGAATCCACCTGGAGTATCACCAAAGATCCCATTGACTGCCATCATGGACTGCACAAGAAATCTCCGTGCTCGCTCTATCTTACTGTTCGCTTTGGATCCTCCTCTCGCATGATTCAACTCCTGCCGACCATACGGAGTAAGAGCGACTTGACGACACAGCTGACCTGGCCTGCTTCTTAGCACCTGAAAGAGATTTACTATTTCATCGTCAATGTCATTTATTACCTCTATTGGGGCAGGCTCCTTGGCCAGCGTAAGTGCTGCAGAGCCGCAAAAGGCCTCCACCCATGCATTGTGTGGCGGAAGGTTCTCGAGAATCTTGAATGCGATTCGCTTCTTCGATCCGAAATACCCAAAAGGCGTATTGGGCTTTATTGTCAATTTGTGATTCCTTAAGCGAGTATAAAAGAATAGGCGTCTTCCAAGTGTGACCACAACGGACTGTCGAAAAGACAGTGAGCCGGATCTGCTATGATTCTTAGTCCGTCAGTGTCGAACGTTCTGAACGACAGAACCGGCAACAGATAAAGGTAGTATCTCGGCCCGCAGTTCCATGCGAAGTCAATCTCATTCCGAGACCAGTGGAATTGGAAGTCAATTGGCGAGACAGCTTTCACCTCTATGAATCTCGAAATCGGGTTTCCCTCTTCGTCCAAGTCCGCCTCGAAACTCTTGATATCAAAACCGGCAGCTACGTCAGACTCCGCGGTATGCTCAATCAAGAGCGCAAAGTCCGGAAAGTCACGCAAGCGATTTTGCTCATATCTTAGCACCTCCAACTCAGCCAGCCTGCCAATCTCCTGCCGTTTCTCCAAAATCTGTTCATGTTCCTTCCGTCCTACGCGCCGCCTTGGGTGTATCATCAGTGAAACAGACACGCTCGGGTCAATAAGGACGAACTCGCTGTTGGCGGTGTCGTACTCAATTACCTCCAATTCAATCAGGAAATTGCGAACACCGGCGAGGGCCAGATTCTCCTCAAACTGCGGTTTGAATCGGTAGTCGTTCTCACGAAGCTGAAATCGCCCAAGGAAGTCCCCAACTATCTCGGCAAATCTATTGCCTGAGCGAAGAAGTCTGTGAAGAATTAGGGAGATGATTTCTCGTTCTGCACGGTGTTCACTAAAAGATAAGAGTAGCTCCGACCGGAGATCCTCCGAGAGATGAATTGCATTGTCGCTGACTGAAAACAATCCGAGAGTCGCGAGGAACTCGACGGAGGCATCAAAATGGAGCCCCCGTTCCAGATAACGCTGCCGCAAGAAGGCTATGTCGTCAGTGCCATGCGTCACAAGAATCTCGAACAAGGACAAGCAGTTGGCAAGCCTGACGTCGGCGAGATCATCCATTCGGTGGTCTGAAAATACGTTTGTAAGCCAAGAGGTCCTCGTCGTATTTCTCTTCCTCGTCGTATTTCTCTTCCATGTCAAGCGAGTAGATGGAATAGTCGTCATCAATCAGTTGGTACATCCGCTCTGCTTTTTCTTCCAGACGATTCTTGATGTCCTGGTCTACAGTGTTCTCATATTGAAGAAAGTGATAGTAAGCCTCCTTTGTCTCGGATCCACCGACGCGGTGTATTCTGTCCAGCGATTGCAGGTATTGCGCGCAGTTATATGTTAAGTCATAGTAAATGGCATTCTGACAGGTCTTATGAAGCGAAATTGACTCGGCACATGCCGCAGGATTCGCGACCAAAATATCCAGCCCGGAGTTCGGATCAACGAACTCATTGCGAATTTTCTCTCGTGTTTCCGCGTCACGGACTAGTACCTACTTGCAAAGATCAGCATATTTATGAAGGCGTTTAGGATGTACCTCGGCGGCCGTCCAGACAAACGGGGTAGCGGTATGATTGAAGACC
>JAGVEU010000347.1 GCA_020057985.1 Calditrichota bacterium
CTTTGACTCTTCTCTTACAGATAGCCGGTCATGGTAGACTTTCGAATTCTTGGGATCACTTTCTCGATAGCCTCACGCAACTGATCAATCGTGAACGGTTTTTCCACAAAGGCGTCGGGGCTGACCGTTTCAAGATTAATGATCGCCTTGTAGTGGATATAGCCGGTGATCAGAATGACCGGTATTTCGGGCGCTAAGTTCTTGATGTCGTGAAGTAGCAACAGCCCGTTGCGATTTGGCATATGAATGTCTGAAACCACAAGATCGGGGCGGCACTCACAGAAGGCGGAAAAGCCCTCGTCTCCATCGCTGGCAGTCACTGGTTCAAAGCCCAGAGTTTCCACTGTACGGGACAGGATTTCCAGCATACACTGATCATCATCTACTAAGAGGCATTTCATGGGCATGGTATCTGACATGGTTCCGCTCGCTATTGGTTACGATTCCTTCGCCCAAGAGAGCAGCAAACCATGTGCCCGACATGCCAATCTGCGATTCATGGATGTGAGAAGTATATCTTCTCTATTAAGTGCTTTCAGAGGACTTTATCCGAATAGAATTATATTTCAGGAGGAGCCCTGCTGAAAGCTACTTGAGTAACACCATCTTGTGCACTTTTGTAACCGACGGAGATCGCAACCGTGCAAAGTAAACTCCGCTGGAAAGCGTTGCCCCGTCAAAGGTATACGAGTGAAATCCTGAAGGTACGAATCCGTCAGCCAACGATCTCACAATACGCCCTGCAACATCAAGAACTTCAAGCCTAATTTGCCCAGACGAAGGCAGAAAGAACTGTAGCGTTGTGCTGGCATTGAAGGGATTCGGAAAGTTTTCAAGAACTGCAAAGTTTTGCGGAGTGGAATGCGGTTCATCTGCACTGACCGGATCTGCGTAGAGCAATTGTCCGGTTTCCATATCCACATATGCCCGCCAATATGTGGGAGTCGAGTCCGGCAAATTGCAACCATATTCGATCATCCAGAACACATGATTGCCCTGCGGATAAACCCAGTAGAAATTCCCGCCTCTGGCATAACTCCAGTCAAGATCATTCTGTGCGCGATACTGGCTGCCTCCATTAGCTTCAGCAACAGAGATTGCTACGTCACTGTCTACAAAACCCAGTGGCACATTAAGCATGTTGGGAGGGAACTCAGGCGCATCCACCGTGTCAACTTCCGTGAAGAAGGAAGAAATAATCACGGCCATTGCCCGATCCTGTGAGGGAGAATAGAAGACATAGGACCAACCGAAGCAGGTGCCGTCGAGTCCAACGGTATCTGAAATCGAAGCCACCATGCGAAGCTGCTGATCGGGAGCATAGGTGTTGGCAACAGAGATCGCCTGATCGAGGTATTCGCGCGCTGTCACGGACCATGACAACTGCGTGAGTTCCATGTCTATCCCGCTCAAACTGGAACCGGAGACTACAACGCTGTCTGAGTGGCCGTCCTGATCCGGATCGTAGAATCCAATCAAGTCAGAAAAAGGATCAATCTCGCCGTCCCCATTGAAATCCTGTACGGCGACCGGCCAAAATACTCCATCGCGGATATAGGGCATTGTGTAATCACCGTTGGCAAGGACCAATGCACTGGACCTTGCTTGGCCTTCATCAGAAAAGACTGGGCCATCAATGATTGCAACCATGCTTCCCGGCGGCGGAGGACCACCCATATAGCTGACGGTCCCAGTCACCACAAGCAGACCGTGCGATGAGGCCGTTGTGTAGTTCATCGTGGCGGGAGATTGCAGCGACTGGCCGGATTGACTGCGCGCGCCGGTCACAATCCAAACATAATCCGTATTAGCGGCGTGAGTCACTTGAAAGTAGATCGTATGCAGGTCTCCGCTATAGGTAACTCCATCCACAGAAAAAAAACCATCGTATAGCGCCGAGATTGCATAGCCATCTTCCCCGTAATGGACTGAAGTATCCAGCGGCATGTTGAAAGTGAAGCTAATAGTGCCAGCCAATGGTACATTGACGCTGCCTTCTGCCGGTGACGACGACGTAACAATGAATTGCGCTGTTGCTGTTAAAGCTGTGAGTAATAAACTACAGACTGCAGTGAGGAACTTGCTTTTCATGGTATTCTCCTTCTGGTTATTATCTACCCTTTGATTCCGCCGAGTGGTTTCAGTCTTGCGACCAGTCTTGCCAGTCCCGCGCCTTCCGCAACCCGAACCACTTCATCCACATTTTTATAGACGTCCGGTTGCTCTTCGGCGAGTGTGGCGCGGCTGCGTGCCTGCACGATGATTCCCTGTTTCTCGAGCTTCTCGCGAACATCTTCGCCGCGCATGAGCTTCGCGCCTTGATGCCGAGAGAGCAATCGGCCTGCTCCGTGTGGCGCAGAACCAAAGGACTCAGTCATTGCCGATTCGGTACCGACCAGAACCCATGATGCTCTTCCCATGTCTCCCGGAATCAGAACCGGTTGCCCGACGTGGCGATAGGCCAAAGGCACGTCTGGATGACCGGCCGGCAAAGATCGTGTGGCTCCCTTGCGATGAACGCAAACTGTTTTTTGCTTGCCATCAACCGTGTGCTTCTCGAATTTCGCAATGTTGTGACACACATCGTAGACAAGGCCAAAACCGCACCGCTCAGAATCCGTATCAAAACCCAGCACATCTGCGATTGAATCCATAGCGCCGCGCCGAAGCGCGAGTCTGTTCACAAAGGCAAAGTTGGCTGCGCACGCCATCGCAGCCAGATAGCTCTCGCCTTCTGAACTTGTGAGTGGGGCGCAGGCAAGCTGTCTGTCCGGCAGGCTGATCCCATATTTCTGGGCTGCCTTGTCCATCATCGGGAGATACTCTGTGCAAACCTGATAGCCGAAACCACGCGAGCCGGAGTGGCACATGATGCAAACTTGGTTTTCAAATAAACCGAATGCGGCTGCAACTTTCTCATCAAATATCTGTTGCACAACCTGCAGCTCAATGAAGTGATTCCCCGCCCCAAGGGTGCCTACTTGATCGAATCCGCGCTCGCGAGCCCGTGCTGATACTTTATCAGGATTAGCCCAACTTAAACAGCCGCCGTCCTCCATGTGTGCGACATCTTCCGCTGTGGCAACTCCCCGCCTCGTTGCCCATTGCGCGCCGGATTCCAACATCTTATCAAAGTCCGGTTTGGTAATCTGCAATCCTCCCCCACGTCCGACACCGGCGGGCACACGCGCGAAGATCGTGTTGATGAGCTTCTCGATCTGGGGTTTGATCTCACTCATTGTGAGCGAAGTGCGCGTAAGGTTGACACCGCAATTGATATCGTATCCAACCCCACCCGGAGAGATTACTCCTGTCTCCCTGTCAAAAGCTGCCACACCACCAATGGGAAATCCATATCCCCAATGCACATCGGGCATGGCCAGACTGTTGCCGACGATGCCGGGAAGAGTGGCGACGTTTGCCACCTGCGAGGGAGATTCATCTGCCCTGAAAGATGCGAGTAATTCCGGACTGAGGAATAGCAAGCCATCCGTTCGCATGTCAGAGTTTATTGACTTGCGAATGCGATAGCGGAATAGACCCGCTTCTTCAAGCTCTATACGAGACGGTTTCATGGAGATTACAGATCGCAGACAAATTGAATTGTGGTCATTCCTTCGGATCGGCTGATTTCGAACTCATGGTAGGTAATAGCCTTGATATCCAGTTTCAAGGTGTGTCGCTCCGGATCCAGCGGTTCTCCAGTTACAAAGCCTTCAAGTGTGTTACAATTCTTTGTGCTGCATTGAGTAAGCCGCATGATCCGCTTTGGAAGCCATTTGCGACCATAGATAAGATAGATCAATTCGTTTAGAAATGCAATCGCACGAGAGCTTTCGTCATCACCATGAGCGGAGATCGGCAGCTTCTTGGTCTCTTGAATGCTCTCGATGTCCACGATTTGACTGATAAGGCCAGAGGAGGCATAAGCCAGAGCCTCAAAAAAGTCGCGGCCTGATGCAAGGAGTTTCAGGTCGCCCGAATGCTCGAGAATCTGAATTCTTGGGCACAGGTTTTCGGAATCTGGCTGTGTGGATAAGTGGATAAGTTCTCTATTATCAGACACTTTAAGGAAAGTTAACGTTCTGAATCACGGCTTACTTGATAAAATTAGCACAATCTTTATAGGCGCTAAGCTGTTGACTCTCAAAAGAGATGCGAGACAGGAAGATGAGATTATAAAAAAAAAGCATTGACAAATCGTTCATAATTTACTATACTTAGGGCCAGAAAACCGCAACCCAATTTAGGAGGTCTATAATGACAAACAAGAAAGCACTATTTGTTCTACTTCTGGTCTGCGCACTCGTTCCGCTGACCGCAAACGCAACTGTTACCCGTGTCATCGGTCTTGGTGGCGACGGGACAAACTACATTGTCCGAGACCCATTCAACGCAAGTGTTTGGCCGCAGCTGATTGCGGATCACCCGAATCTGGCCGGTGGTGAGTTCTACACAGGAAATCGAGGCTGGGACTTTCAGAAGGCGTATGTAAATTACAGCTTCCCCACCAAATGTGTACTGCAATTCGCCCTCGACCGGATGCCGGGGCTGACCTCAAGTTTCGGGCAGACGTATCCGCTTGTCCCCGCCTCACTGGACACGCTGGGAGGAGGATCGAGCTTTGCGAACAAGTTCAGCGTGATTTATGGTCGTCCGTTGGGAGATATGATGAAAATAGGACTCGGTTTGAGTTACAGCGGACGGTCTGCTTCACTTGCAGCCGTGGACTCCGTATTCAAGCCAGATACCTCAATGTATTACTATCCTCCGAACGGACGTTCCTATATTGATCGCATACGATTCCGTAATTGGCACAACAACGATATTGAGTCCAGTGCCTCGCTCTTAGGTCTTAACTTCGGTGTGTCCGCGCTGGACAACAAGCTGGATGTGTCACTGGGGTACGAGATGGCTGGCTTTGATGACAAAGGGGGGGCGATGAATCCATGGCCGCAACGATCCAGCATGACACCGTAGCCGCATTCATCAACAATGATATGTCCCAGGAAACTTTTACGAGGGAGACCTCGTGGAAGAACGACGGTTCACACGCGATGCAGGTGGCGTTGCGCTACTGGCATAACTACAGCGAACGCGCCGCGTTGATTCCTGTGGCGCGGATTGTAAGTTACTCGAACGCCGGCAAATGGAGTTCGAATTCAACGTATATGGAATACGAGACTGAAGATACATTACGATCGAATACGCGCCAAACTTGGTCAAACCATGCAGACTCAACTTACAAGCTAACTGCTACGGATGTTCGCCTTGGTCTCGGCCACAACTGGAAACCGATTGAGGATGTCCTGGCGATCTTTGAAGTGGGAGTCTCGCTGCATGGTGAGAAGACCGAGTCTTCGCGCCATTGGACAAGCTCGTATGATTCTGTCCATACCGTAGCGGAGACCGGAGCTACTGAGGAAAAACATCGCTCCACAGACTCAACCCGTAGTTTCAGCAGCAAGATGACCATGAATAGTCTTCCGTACTGGAGACTTGGCTTCGAAACGAACATATTCCCCTGGCTGAGTGGCAGGCTGGGCGCCGAACGTCGCTGGGTCAGCCGAACGTGGGATAAGGTTAGCTTCTACCGGCCCGAAAACAAAGGAACATACAGCTTGACCAGCACATATCTCGGCGCTACGGCACACTGGCATCGGCTGGTTCTGGACTTGTTGGTTGAGCCGAACTTCATGGGTTCTGGTCCAAACTTCATCTCCGGGTACAACGGCATGCTGTTCAGCCGTGTTTCTTTGAAGTACGACTTCAACAAATAGCAGCACAATACTCTCGCAACCTCGAAAGGGCTGCCTACGGGCGGCCCTTTTCTTATCCGGTCATCTTCTGCCAGATTTGAACGATAGCCGGAAAGCTGTGCTCTTGGACAATCAAGTTGCGGGCAATGACTGCATAAGAACTGCGCTTCGGCTCGTCCTTCAGGAGTTTGAGGATTGCCGAAACGTAGGCTGAAGGATCGTTGTGATTCTGAATGAGTACTCCGGTCTGACCGGGTCGCACAATCTCCGCCATATCCCCCACATCGGCAGCCACTGGAACAACACCCGATGCCATCGCTTCCATGCAAGCACAGGACATTCCCTCCGAACTCGAATTGAGCAGAAAAACCTTCGACCGCTGATAGTAGCGCCACGGTTCGTCTGTGTGACCCACCAGAGTCAGTGCATTTTTCAGAGTTGAAGCCGCCACCTTTGCTCGCACTGTCTCATAAAGCTCTCCGGTCCCTAGCCATACAAACTTGCTTTCTGGTCGCGCTTTCAAAACTTGCTCCAGTATCTGTAAGGCGAGTTCGGGTCGCTTGACCGTCCGCATTCCCGCTACGATAATCACATCAACATTCCGTTCGACTTCTCCGGGAGCGTAACGCTCTACGTCGATGGCGCTGTGCAGATTAATGATCTTCGCTTCGGCAACACCCAACTCCTTCAAAAAAGTCCGTGTCCGGATACCGGGCACAAAGAAACGATCCACGTGTTTAAGCGCAAGTCGGCGAAAGAAACTCTGCAAGCCCACCGGATGCTTCAACCGGCGAACAATGCGATTATCCGAAATCGAAGGATTGTCGGCGAAATCCAGTTCATATCTTCCCGCAAACATATGCAGGTCAATCGGTTTTCTATACAGCTTGGCAGGCAAATAGGCCAGCAGTAAATGCGGCACAGTATTGAACACCTCCACACGGTCTGCCTTTCGTGTGACTCTCAGCAGAGTGAACCAACGGGACAACAGTCTGCCGAAAATTTTTGAAGAAAGGCGCGAAGGAACAACGTAACGCACTCTCTCCATCGGAGCGCCTTCGCGATCAGTGACGAGCAGTAGTTCCATGTCCGTGTGCGCATCAAGCAACGGAATAAACGAGGCGCGCAACAGATTATCATTGAGCGTCGTCGTGGCGAGCCATCTATGAGGCATAGTCGGCAAAGCTCACCGCCAAAGGAACGTGCCCGGCAATTGTGCAATGCGCAGAGTAGTCATAATGACCTGGCGGAGTATCGCACTCATACCGTCGGTGATCCCATGACTTCGAGACGAGCCATCATCTCCGGGGTCAGCCTCGAACCACGCTTCAAGAATCCCTGCCAGCCGAGCGGCTCCAGGAAGTCAAGATTCAGGTCTCGCCAATTCGCTATTGAGGTTGCTACCTCGATCTTGTCCCAGTCTGCATGTCCGAGCCAGAAGGGTTCGCGGGATTGGGCTGCTCCTTGGATGAGCCGGATCCGCGCGGGATCAAAACCCATGATCCACGCGAGGACTGTGTCGAGCGCGAGCGGATCGCAACTTGCAGCGAGAACTCCGGCGAGTTTGGTGCTCGGCTTGACCGGCCCATTGCCTTCTCCCGCAATGATTCCGTCAACCAGCGACAGGTAGGCGCGCCGCTCCGCCACAAAGCTTCCTCCCGGTCTGCCATAGAACAGGCATCGGTTGAGATCCACGAGCGTTCGCCAGAGCGTGTCATTTCCATACCAACCGCCGTGAATAATTGTACGGTCACGACGACCGATTGCTTTGGCCGCCGCGTGGCGAACATAAGCGCCCGTGCGGATGAGGACGGTTCCACCGGGAACCCTTGCAATTTTGTTGAGAATTTTTTCGCGGTTTCGTAGCACAGCGCCGGGATCAACCGGGAACTCGTCGCCGAACGGCGGAGCGCCGGTACGATGATGGGGCATCCAGCGGCGATAGTGAGTCATCCCCATCAGGTTCTTGAGTGAAAGCGTGACTCCGGTCTTAACGTGAGATTTCAGTTTTGGGACGTTAATGAATAGATCACAGCCAAGGATGGTGTTTGGGACACAGAACTCATGTTTCCCTCGATAATGATGTTTCTGCGGTTCTGCACGCTCCTCGGTGTGGTCGGCGAGGGTAAAGTAATTGGCTGGAGGATCGGAGTCAATGGGGGCGAGTGCGCTACGCGTGCCGAGATCGAGGATGCTGTTGCCGAGCGGATCGCCGGGCAACTTCCGATACTCCGCTGACCATCGGGCAAAGAACTCTTCGCGAAAATCCATGAGTTCGACAGGCACTCCACGGGAAACAAGTGAGCTAACCATGGCTTCGATTCCAGCTCCTTGCACTACTCCCTGAAAGTCCGCGTGGACGAGCGGAGCATCGCCGATCACAATTCTGCCGCGCGATCCAACTGCTTTGAAAGTGTAATCCACAAGCGGTCTGAGTACCGAGCCATGAGTCACCATGTCGAGGATGCGCTCACCTCCTAAAGCAATCCAGCCCTGCTTGAGGTCCACGAGGTTTGGCTTGATCACGACTGATCCACCCGGTTCCACGAGATCGCCTAATGGATTCCAGTCTGGAGTTCCTCGATGTCTCTGATCAAGTCCGAGCTGTTCGAGTGTCCACCGCACCCTCTCATAGACGGGATTCGCTGTCCCTTGCACATGCCCCAGAGAGGGATCCTCCAGATACTGCGAGGACGGGTCAAAAGGAGGAAGCTCCGGATACTGAGAAAAATTCGCGTCATGAAAGAGGGCGACGCGGGATGGCCGGTCAACGGATGGTTTATCCATCATGAGGGAATCCGGCAGATGATGAACTGTCTCTTACCCATCGGGCCAGGCGGGATGGTATCCACAAACTCGACTCTTACCCGACATTCCGGACCGGCATATTCCTCCATGAGCTGACTGAGTTCGACAAGTTGTCCGGGAGGAGGATCAGTAGCCTTAATAACATTCACGATGATTTCCTCGGGTTTATCCTGCACAATCTGGAACTCTTTCACCCACGGCGCCTCCCAGAAAATATGGGAGAAGAACTCGCCGTGGATTCTGCGACCGCCTGATCCGACAAGAAATCCTGAGACCCGGCCCTGCACCGAGGCGATCAGAGGAAGACCGCGACCACATGCGCACGGGCTGGTTGCATAGGTAGCGACATCCCCGACTTCGTAGCGAATAATGGGCATTGCATAACTGAACAAGTCAGTAGCTACCACCAGTCCGCTCTCGCCATGAGGAACGGGCTGGCCATCACGGCAGATCTCGACGACCGCATTCTCGATGGCAAGATGGAGTCCATGATGTTGGTCGCATTCGAAGGCGCTGATGCCGCCGTCACGGCATCCCCATTGATCGAACACGTGCGTGCGGAGGGCTTTCTCGATTTGAGTGCGTTGCTCAGGAAAGAGCGTTTCAGCAGTGGTGAAGACCGCCTTGACCGAGCCACTCCATTGCCTTTCGTACGCATGACGAGCGAGCACATGCATGGATGAAGCATAGCCTCTGAGGTAGACCGGCCCACGGTGCTTTTCAAGTCGAAGCAGAAATTGGTCAAGGGAACGTTCCGTGAGATTGAACGAAGAGATATCCTCGAAATTGTTGAGTCTGCTGTAAAGTTTGGCTTTCATGCCGGAGAGCTGCCGCGGTCTCAGAGCAGCGCCGGCAATGACAAACTGTTTCTCACCGAGCTGCCAACCTCCAGCCGACCACCAGCGGTACATATCCGCCCAAGCCACAGAGTGGCGCTTGCGATCCATTTGAAGAATAATCGGCTGACCGGTGGTGCCCGCCGAACGATGGGGGCGCGGTTGATACTGCGCGGCGTTGTCAGCGAGCAACTTTGTACTTTGCTCCCGAATGATTTGCTTGGAGAGGACCGGCAGAGATTTCAACGTATCAACATCCTTGACATGCTCCGGGTTGAAAGCGGCCTCGGCGAAAAGTTGTCGGTAGTATGGAACATGCTCGCCGGCGTGGATCAGCAGGCTGCGGAGTCGCTGGATTTGTAGTTCCTCAAGCTCGGCCTGCGATTTCCACTGACTTTGGTCAAGGAGACGGAATTCATGCACGCTCTCAGTGCGGCGAGCGAGATCAACGACTGGGAGGGCAACATGCGCGGTCAAGTACGTTGTTAGCAATTGATATACTTATACTTACAGAGAATCTTTATGAAAAGGAACACCTGTTCCGGGGTGTCCTGCGTGGTAAAATACGATTTTATCCACTTTAAGTCAAGCCGACAACAACTGGGTTTGCAGTGGGAGAATTTTTTTATTACCTTAAGTAGGTTAGGATTGAATCAGCTTGCGCAAATTACTAGTACCTACTTGCAAAGATCAGCATATTTATGAAGGCGTTTAGGATGTACCTCGGCGGCCGTCCAGACAAACGGGGTAGCGGTATGATTGAAGACC
>JAGVEU010000244.1 GCA_020057985.1 Calditrichota bacterium
CGCTCTTCCGATCTGCAGCCACTGCGTTGGAATCTAGTCGCAGGGCTTCGCGACAAAATCTGAAAGAACGGGTGTCATCAGCAGAATAACGATAGACAAGACTCAAACCTATGTATGCTTCTGCGCAGGTGGAATCAGAGTGCAGAACCCGGCGATAAAGCTTCTCTGCCTCATCATAGTCCTTATGATAAAGCAGGACATACGCTTGCGACAGCAGTTCCTCACTTCGTGGGTCTCTGTTGGGTTGTGTGACTCCAAATCTTGCATACGAGAGATTTGTCATACCGACTTCACTGTGAAACAAGGCCCCTACCCCTACCCAGATCACCAAAACAGCCACCATAACCCACCCAGTTATCCCAGCAAGACGCCATCGATCTGTCGAAACCCTCGCATCTGCTTTAGAATCCGATGGTGACGCGGAGATTATGTGTTCTCCGCAAGCGGAACAATAGTCGCAGTTTGGAGGATTTGCTGTTCCACATCTTGCGCAAACCCTGAATCCCACGCTCAATAATCCTTTCTAAACACTAAAACGATTTTCAAAGGCCCAGAATAGGCTCATCGAAGAACCTCCTCTGTCACATGAGTCGAGCAAGAACTCCAACGCTGACCTCTTGAAAGCACTTCCCTGATTGTCGCCGATCGTGACTGTTCCGACTATCTTCTTTTCTTGGTCAGGATAAGAACCGGCGATTGTCTTGTCAATGCTTTAGTTAGCCATTTTTAGTAACAAGAATGTACTGAGTCCTCATCGACAAAGCATGCCTCACTTCCGTCGAGACACGATCGGTCCTGTCCTCTCAAGAGTGATGTCTACGAGGATAATCAGCTTTGCTCCTGTTCTGTGCACCGCAAAATGTGAGTTAGCTTCAGTTCTGACTCACCACGCTGAAAGAGGTTCAGGGAGCCATCGAGGTAGACCGGCAATCCGGTACCCTTAAGAGTCGGCCGCCAGACATTGGCGATGCTATCTCACTTTTCCTTGCCCGAAGCGTTGACATCGAAGAAGTAGCCTTTCGTTCCGTTTGGGAGTTTGAGCCTACGAGCTTCGTCGAGGGTCGGCCACTTTGGCTCGTGCTTCATATCCAAGAAAGAGAGGACAAAGGTGCTCAGATTGGGCTCCCTGGACGCATCGAGAATCTCGAAAGGAATCCGTGCTTCTTCGTCAAAGCCTTGCTCATCAATGCATATCACAGCAAACTGGTCTCCCGGAGCCAATGCACAGGCGACTTTGTTAATCGGAGGTAGTACTCTTCTTGCGCCGCCCTCTGAGCCAGAAGAATCCGACCGGTTCACCAGGACGACAAACAATTTCTGCTGGTCCTGTTTAAGCGGACTCGAGTTATCACAGCCGATTAGCGTTTCGAAACACAAAATCGTCGCCAGGACAATTACCACGAGCAATTTCATCGGCGTTAATGCTGTTGACGTCTTAGCACACCTCCTCTATGAGTCCACTTGCCTCATCAAAGCTAGCTTGATAAGAGCATGGGGGCACGCAACTGAACAGCCTTGGTTCTCATTTCAACTTTCCAATCCTTCACCTCTTCAAAGACACACTCCTTGGCTCTGTCAAGGCGATTGACCATCTCGCACAGCCGCTCCTTCGGCCTTTCTGATACGTCGAATGAAGGGATTGAAGGCACTGAATTGTCAACAAACTCAAATGAGCCGAATTGTTCTTGGCATAGCTTCTTAATTCCCTCAAAACGCGACCAGCTTCTTAGCTGTTCATCCTTCGTTCCGTTCAAGATCAAGAGCCTCCTATCGTCCACGCTCTCCCGGCAATACGATCTCTCCGTAAAACTATTACCGCGTCATATCAATTTTGCCACGGTTCCCATCCAAGATCTCACTGCCAAGGTTTTTCAAACGCTTTTTCCAGCAGTTCACGCGCAATGACGATTTCTGATGCAGAAAAAAGAAGTTGACCTCATAGCATGCGGCAGTTAGAATGAACATACGAAGGAGCAATTTGATGACTGTTCCGCGAATCTGGGATCACTCAGGGGTTGTGTGGGGTCGTGTGAGCGGTCTTCCTGTAACAACCAATGGAAGTACCCAATTACAATGAGATAGTAGTTTCTATCAATCAACGGGTTGGGCCAGTTTATCCGTTTGTGTTTGCTTCAACTATTCCGGTTAGCGAGCCGACGGGACAATTGAATCTCGACGTTCGCTCTCTTGACTTCAGGGGCTGTCTCGACGCGATAGCAACCGGGCAAAAGAGTGGTGTCCATTTGCAGGAATTTGGAGCTCTACTCTTCAGAAAGCTCTTCTTGGAAAATGCGAGCCTCTTGACGGCTTACTACCGCGACCGCGAGAACGCTCGAACAGTTGCTGGCAAGAAAGGCTTGCGGGTACTACTGCGCATACTCCCCAAAGCGAGCGAGCTCTTTGCAGTGCCTTGGGAGTACATGTATGATACAGAGGCAAGTCAGTGGATGACGGCAGCCCGTGACATTCTGTTAGCTCATTATGTTGACGGCAGTCCTCCCCGCGTTCCGGCAAGAACTCTCCCACTGGGAGTTCTGATCGCGTTAGCTTCACCAACTGATCAACCGCAAATAGATGTGGTGGGCGAAGCCCTTAGGATCGAGCATGCTTTTGGGGAATTAATTGATTCTGGACTCACGGTGGTTAGATTTCTCCGGCCGGCCTCTCGTGAATCACTGATGGCCGAACTGCAAAACTTCAGGCCGTTTATCTTCCACTTCATCGGGCACGGAAAGCGGATCGGCAATAATGCCGGTTTGCTGTTCGAAGGCCAGAATCGCGAAACTGACTTTGTTGAGGCCGAACTACTGTGCCAGCTTTTGAGACGATTTGACAGCGTAGGGCTGGCAGTATTGGCCGCTTGCGAGAGCAATGACGTTGCGCGAAACCTCGCCAGTACCGGCATAGCTGCAGTCGGGATGAAGTATCGAATCATGGATGAAGCGGCACAATGTTTCTCGCAGAGTTTTTACGAAAGCATCTCTTCGAATCTGCCAGTCGATGCCGCAGCTAACGACGGCCGCTTCAATACGAGATTACACTGTGCCACCAGAAGAGACTGGGGGCTACCGGCCGTGTTTCTGCCGGAAGGTAAGGCTCAGGTCGTTGACATAAATCCGAACATCGGGCTGGTTCGTATTGAGTCTGAACCCGCGGGGGCTCAGGTTTACGTCAACGGAAAACTGCTGCAATCAGAAGAAGGAGAGATCTCGAGTGCGAGACTTACTCCGGCCAGTATCCATTTGCCAATCGGGCAAGAATACAGTGTCACGGTTGTCAAGCAGGGATTTAGACATAAGGATCCCCACCGGCAGGAAGCCAAGGGTAAGGTCGTTTCAAGAGACCTGACCCATCTGGATTTCGAACTGGAGAGGGAAACAGGACGCCTAGTGGTGAAAACTGATTGTCCGCATGCGACCATTCTGTATTACGAACCGAGCGTACACCGATATGTAGAGTTAGGAACTGTTGATCGTAGCGGTGAGCTGGACGTGAGAGTGCCGACAGGAAGATACTCATTGAAAGCGGAGAGAATCCGGGAATCAAGGGGGCAGAGACATGTGCTGGCATCGAACCCTGAAGCTGTTGTTATAGAACCTGATGGAGTTACACAGGTACATGTTTCATTCGGGGCAAACCGGAGTAAGATCATTGCGGGGACAACTGCAACACTTACGGCACTTTTGATCGTGCTCTTTTTTGCCTTTCTCTTGTCCGACTATGCTATCGTACGAAGAACTCCCAACGGCATGGTCTTGATCCCCGGCGGAGAATTGCTCAAAGGAGGCGAGGACACGCCGCTACTCCGAATCCTCAGACGCCATTCTGAGACCCAGAATCTCGAATTGCTCATCGAAGCCCCACCTGAAGAAGCCAACATACCCAGGGATTTCTATATTGATAAACATGAGGTAAGCAATGAGGAATACAGTCA
>JAGVEU010000136.1 GCA_020057985.1 Calditrichota bacterium
CGAGGACATGGTTGCTGAAGCACTCGCCCCCTACTTCGACCTACCCAAACAAATCATGTCCACATGCTCAATGGCGGCTTACTTATGAGAACCACTATACTTTGTCAGCCCAGACGCACCAGTCGGTAAGTTCCTCCAGGGAGCCGCGATGGACGCCGTCTGCGAGTTCAGCTTCCGTTATCCCTCGAGCGTCAATGCACGTGCCACATACACCGATCGAGACCTTAGAATTGACCAGACTTTTCAACATGCGCTCGATATTGTAATAGCCTTGCGGGGTTTTCTGTCCGGCTTTTCCACAGGCGGCTGAGTCTGCCATCAGGAAGACCTTCACCTCAGAGTCGGGACGCTTGGCAAGACTGGAAGCAAGCCGTAGTCCGTTGTAGGATCTTTCCGTGCCATAGGGCGGATCGTTGAGAATAAGAAGGTATTTCATTGGGTTGTCTCCTCGTCTATGAAATTAGATAACGGCGGGAATGCCGTAGACTTTAGCGCCAAGCCGGATCGTGTTTTGTAGGAGTGTACGGCGCAGACCGGGGGGCATCAACCACCATTTTTCGAAGAGTACTTTCCCCAAGTGCCAAGTTTTTCCGACGCGCTTCAGCTCGATCCGTGGCGCAGGTTCAGCAAAGAAATCTCCGTGGGCAAACCCAGCCAAATCTTCACCAGCCTCCAGCATACAGTAGCCCCCGCCGCAAAAGGCATCTCGTGAGTCGCGCCCTTCAACGGCTGCTGCAATGATCTTGGCCACGGTATGCGCTTGCGCATGAGCGAAGACGCCGGCCTTTGGCAACATCATGGGCACGTCCGCCTTCCAGCGCCCCGGTATCGAAACGGCAGTCACATCACCTATTGCAAATATATTCTCGTGTCGTGTTGCCAGCGTGTTGCGATCCACGGGCACCCATCCTGCCTCATTGGTAAGCCCAGAGGATTGCAGCACTGCAGGCGCTCGATGGGGTGGAATTGACACCATCATATCGAAGCGAAACGATTCCCGGTTTTCAAATTGCAGTTCTTTAGCCTGTGGCGATACCATTTTGATCCGATGTAGCGGATGAAAGTGAACGCCTTTGCTGATGAGAAGACCACGGACAAGCTCACCCAGCTCAGGACCTGCTACAGGAAGAGGCTGAGGCTCCGGTGTAAACAAATGAACCTCTGTAGCTTTGTCCAGACCACGTCGTTTCATGGAGTTTGCAATCAACATCGCTCCTTCATGGGGTGCGCCGGGGCACTTGTAGGGCGTTCCCGCAACAACCACAGCAATTGATCCTCCGGTGAAAGAGCGCAACGCTTCCCTCAGCTTGATGGATCCATCTAACGAGTAGAATGTGTGTGCAGACTCCACGAGGCCGGGGATCACTTCAGGTGCGAGATCAGCACCAAGAGCAACTACGAGATAATCGTAGTCAAGTGACTTCAGGCTCGTTTCGACATGGCGAGATGCAATGTCTATTTGCTTCACCTCGGCCTGAATGAGATCAATACCGGGCCGCAGCAGCGACCTCAAATCGCGTGTGATTTGATCCGGCCTGCGATCTCCTGTCATCAACCAAAGATATGATGGCGCAAAAGAGTGCAGCGTATTTCGCTCCACAACCACCACGCGATTGTGACGCGGAAGCCGCGCGCGAAGCTCGTTGGCGGCAACTATGCCGCCCACTCCGCCTCCCAGAATAACGATTGTTTTTGAATTCATGATGTAGCCGTAGTCTAATGGTTCTGTAATGCTATAGTGGTTCGCGAAAGTGCGTTGTGGTCAGAGTTTCCGGCCGGGTTGCAGACCAGCACCGAGGACGGTGCTGGCTAGTAATGGCAGGGCACGCGAGCAACATCGCAACTTACTTTGGAGAATGGCTTTATGTCGTTACTCCGTGACGCGGAGGTGGAGTTTGCGCTCGTGATAGTTGCCAATGAGACCTGCCTTGGCATTGCCCTTTACCGACTCGCCTTTGGTCAGCATGAATTGGAGCATCACTTCCCCGTCTTTCGCGGTAGCTGTGGGACGGATCGTGATCGGAGCCGTTGTCAGCGCGCCATCGGGATACGATTCGATTTTGTCGCCGACGATTTTGCATCCATAGGGCAGATTTACCTCCCAGCCCGGAGCGAATTTAGACAATGCACTCGTGCCGATGGTCGTCGTGTCAATCATGATCCAGCCATTTCGATACGGAAACTGGTCAGGAGTCAAAGTGCGATAGCCGATGGCCGTGAGTACCGTTGTTGGCTCGCCTCGCTTTGCTGTGATTAGAAAACTTCCATCCGACTGACGAAGGCTTTGCATGGTTTTTTTGTCAATCAAGTCAATAATGAGATTGCTGTTCTCCTTCCATTCGCCGTTGTTGACGTGGCATGCGAGACAACTGCGGGAATTGCCGATAATGCCAACAGCCGGAGGCGAAGCGGTTGCGATCCTCGCTGTAATGGCAAGAAAGACGAGAATAAGAATGATAGCGTGATTGCGTGGCATAGTTGACCTCTTTTGGGTTTGGATGTGAGAGAAACTCTGCCTGTGAGCTGCTGGGGAGCACGAACAGGTCTTTTATTATGGTTATTCACGAAAGTAGGTTTCGATCACGGATTCCATCGGGTCGAGGAGCAGCACCGAGGACGGTACTGCCTAGTAATGACAGTACTCGTAGAGCAATATCGTAACGTACTTGTGAGAAATACTTCTGCTGGAGTCAGTCTGAGCACTCTTAGGATGCTCGGCGATCTTTAGAAACTACGAGCATGCCTGCGTCTCGCCATTCTCTGATTCCGTCACTGAGGCGCGCAGCTTGAAATCCCTTCTTGCGCAACATTTCAACGGCTTCAGTGGCAAGAACACAATATGGGCCGCGGCAATAGGCGACTATTTGCTGATCTCGCGGCAACTTGCTCATAAGACTCTTCAAGCTGGACAGTGGAACAGAGATGGCATGAGGGAGATGTTCCGCTGCGAACTCATCCTCCGGTCTGACATCAAGAATCGTCACCTTTCCCGACTTGGCAAGTTTCATGAGCTTGCTGCGATCCATTGGTTCCAGTTCGTCTATGTTGCGATTGAGGTCTGCGAGAATCCGATCCACCTCAGCGAGGCGTGACTCAGCGAGACTACGCATATTCCGGTATAATTCGCATACTCCGTCTTCGGCAATACGATAA
>JAGVEU010000500.1 GCA_020057985.1 Calditrichota bacterium
CGCGGAGCGCACGGTCTTATGGCGCTACAACTCCATCTCCTCATTCCCCTTCTTCTTCCCCTTCGCCTTCGGCGCTTTCTTAAACGTCGCATCCTGCGAGGGCATCATGGCGAGGGCAGGTAAATCGAGCTTTTTCCCGTCGAGCAATTCTTCAACCGTCACAATCTGAATCCGTGCGTGTTTCGTGTCTTGATAATCGCTCTTGTAAAAGCCACCCTCGGCAGCGGCTTGAAACATCGGCTTGGTGGGCTTTTCCAAAGTGATGAGCACGCCGATGGCCGCTTTATTATCGCCGCTGTTGACCACTCCAATGAGGTCTCGCACGTGAGCGGCATTGGTGTGCCCGCCCTTCACGGAGAAGATAATCTGTTCATAAGTGCGATTCTTGTGATCCACAAAGTAGCGCCGCCCGTCAATCCCTTGATCCGCGCCTTTCTTCTGGTCTACAGGCCGCGCGTTCACCAGACCCAGTGCCCACCATTGGAACTGGTATTTGTCCTCTTCTGCCAGTTTGCGCGCGCCGGAAAGATCAACAGGCTCGCCTACTACTGTATACTTGACATCCTTGCCGAATGCATCAAACAGCCTTTTCTTAATCAGCGTCATCGCCAGATGTGTAATGTCTATCCCGATCCACTTCCGATTGAGTTTCTGCGCGACGGCAGTCGCCGTGCCGCAGCCGCAGAACGGATCGAGCACCACATCCTCTTCATTTGAACTCGCCTTGATGATGCGTTCGAGCAGAGCTTCAGGCTTTTGAGTCGGATAACCGAGACGCTCGGCGCTAACATGATGAAGTGAAATGATGTCTGTCCAGTTATTTGTAACAATACTGCCTTCTTGTTCGCTGAGGTATCGTTTAAGACGCAGACGTCGGCTTAAATCGAGGGTACCATCTTGGTGTCGCGGATACCAGACTCGGCCTTCACTGTGCAGCTTCCCCATCGTCTTCTTCTCATATCGCCAACCTTTTTGCGGCCAAGGAAAACCCATCCATTCGTACATCATGTTTGGCCGAGGGTTGGGACTCGCCATATTGTCTAAGCTGTACAGTCCCCTCCCATCGTTGTCATCGTACTTGTAAAAGTCACTTATGTATTTCGGATCATGGGCAGTGTACTGAGGCTGGAATCTTGTCTTACTTGACTTTGAGAAAAAGAGGATAATATCGCACACATCACAGAACTTAGTTGTCGCATCACTATGGGCCGTTTGCCGTTTCCAAATTATTTCATTTCGGTAATTCTCCGCACCAAAGACCGCATCCATGAGCAACTTGAGATAGTGGCTTGCCGTCGGGTCGCAATGGAGATAGATGGAGCCGGTGGGTTTGAGCACGCGGCGCAACTCGACCAGACGCGGAGCCATCATCGCCAGATAGGCCATCATGTCATTGCCGCCGAGGAAGGTGTGAAAGGCACGCATCACGTCGGACACCTTTCCGCCCTGCTCAATCACTTCATGAAAGGCGCGCGAGGCGGATTCATCCCACCGCCACGTATCCTCAAAGGCCATGATCTGTGCCGCCGCCCGCGAGCCGTCCTGCTCCGCGAAGAGCACATTGTAATCCTGATTGCTCTTGAAGGGCGGATCGAGGTAGATCAGGTCCACCGTCTCGTCTTTGACATAGCGGTGGAGAATGTCGAGGTTGTCGCCGTAGTAGAGGGTATTCATGGAAGAGAATTCAAACTGGAATTTCGAATTTGAGTCATTCTTGAAAGGAGGTTGCAATATTGCTCGCCGAGCCGAGCAATTACTAGCCAGCACCGTCCTCGGTGCTGGTCTGAAATGGCATTCATTCCGGCAGCCAAAATACACTCCGAGACCCGCCCGTCTTTCAAAACGCTGAAATACTGAAACTCTGAAATCGGGATCACCGCAAAACAATGACGACCTCGGAATGAACTGCGCGGGAGGGTTGCGGAAGACCTTAACCGCTCCCCTACAAGCCGATTTCAGCATTTGGGCCGCCTTCAATATAATGAACTATGAAGAGAAGATCAAGACAGTTGTGTGACAAAGCCCGTGTGCCAACGTTCTCCAGTCTTTGGCAACAAGCATACACAACCGTTTGCGAAATCCTCTCTCTATTTCAGACCCACCAAAATAAAAAGGGAGAGGCATCCTCTCCGAATGCCTCTCCACTTTTCACGTAACTCTACCCCAGCTCATGACTTGAACCTAACTAACGTATGTTCAATTACTTACGAAATAAATAGTTGTTAATACTGTATTTAGCGAATTAAACTTTTTCTTGACAATGGCGTTCTAATAGGTTATCTTGTTCAGTAAATTACGGCTCAACTAACCACGACCTCCCGTTTACCAACTCGTGCAATCAGCATTTCCAGCACAAGCATTGTCAGGGCAAGATAGAGGCAGAGTTTCCATAACTCGCGGCCATAGCGACCCTCAAGAATTGCATTTTGTACCTGCGCCGATGCTCCAAGCGAAGTGATTATGCCACCCAGTGCGGGGCGATACCCCGCTTCCGGCGCCGATTGAATTTGAGACTCACTCGCAGGGGTGTTGATTGCAACCACCGCGAGTTTGCGATTGCCTTGCCATAGCGCGTACTCTCCCGGAGTATCCAGCCCCGGAAGTTTCAATGCGAATCCCGATGGTGCCGACTCAACTGCAAGGGCAGTGATATTATCAGCATTCTTCAGTTCAAAGCGCTCTTCACCGGGCGATCCAGAAAAGTGGATGGTTGCAGGAACACCGGTTGTGTGCTGATACTCTGCTCCTGAGGTTCCGATTCCCGACAGATATGCCGCGCTGCTGACCATCAACGGCGGAAAAACCCCGCTCCGAAATAATGTGGACCATGTGGGATCGGGAGATCCGGCCATTAACAAAGATCGCCCACGCCCGACTCTTGCTTCAAGCAGATATGGGATATCGGCGGACGTGGAGATAATGGGAATTGCCGTGCCACCGCTGGTCTTGATGATCTTTGTGAGCTGCGGAGAGATGTCCGCCGGCTTCTCCTCAAATAGTCCTTCAAAGAGCGGATGCTGCAGATCCACAGCAGACCACTTCGCCGTGTTATCTTTGCTTTCCCACAGCTCGCCAAGGGCGGGCAATCCAAGAGTCGGCAGCCACGCATTGTAAGAACGCAGATCGGCTTGCGGGCCAAGGATGGCGAACACACCTTTGCCGCCTTCCACGAAACTGCGGAGACGGTTCTCGAAGCCGATTCCAAAGCCGGCCGCGTCCACAATGAAGATCCCATCATACTGAGACCAGTCCTCACCCTCGAGGGTAGATGGAGTAAACTGCTTGGCCTGCATAAATGCACCGGGATCCGACGATGGATTCAACGCAAGCGAAACGAGATCGCGTGCGGCACCGTCAGTACCGACCACAGCCACACGCAATTGTGATGGCACTCGTAAGACAAAATGCCGCAGATCATCATCAACAAAATCGTCCGCCTCGTCCACGCGAACATATCCCACCTGATCTCCCGGCGCTTCCGGTACGAACTTGATGCGGCTGGATTTGAGTTCACCGGCAGCAAGCGTCACCCGTGTTTGAGCTACTCTTCGTCCACCGATATAGACAC
>JAGVEU010000311.1 GCA_020057985.1 Calditrichota bacterium
CGAGACCAACCCTCCCTGAATTGCGAATCCTCATCCAAAGAGCTCTGCTCCACAATAGGGAATGGTGCCCGCTATGTCAAAGATCGTTCAACCTAATACCCAAAGAACGTAAACCGTTCACCTAACAATGTAGTACTAGTATTATCTCGGTTTTGTTAGCGGCATTGCAGCCTACTTTCGAAAAGTACCTAACAAGTCAAAGCCCCGAGCCATTCACGGGACTCGGGGCTTATCACAGGCCTGCTACGTTGTGATGATTTACACTGGAGGCGCAACGGCAACAGTTTTTGGTCTGCGAAAATCGGGCACGGGCATACCGAAAAACTCACGCAGCCGCTTGGCATGGAAGCCGGCAAAGATGCGTTGATTCTCCGTAACGATCAGCGGACGGCGGATAAAGGTATGCTCATGGGTCATGTGGCGAATCAAGTCTTCTTCGCTCAGCGTTACTTTGTCGAGATCAAGGGCACGATACTGAATGGCACGACGGCTGAAAATAGCCTCAGCACTGCCGGCCATGTCAGCTAATCTGCGGATTTCCGCCTCACTAAGTTTTTCGGTCTTGACATCGCGAAAGTTGAGAACCTGAACTCCGACGGCACGCAAGAAATCCAGCGCGCGCAGGGAGGTCTTGCATTGCGGCATTCCGTATACATGGACGCGAGGTGTTATTTTTTCCAAGATGGTTTTCTCCTAATTCGGTGGCGCAGTTACACGTTTGAAGGTCAAGATCAATTGCGACAGCGCGGTTTTCGGGACTTGTTCTGGGAGCATAACTCCGCTCGTTTCTTGCGCTGTGTCTATTATATGCTCTTGCCCGTCTTAAGTTCCGAGCCGTCCATAATCTTCCGTTAATTGTCCGTTTTACCGCGTAACTTCCTTAGCATTTCAATACTTCGACGGGTTTACGGAAGGGATGAGGGATGAGGGATGGAAAAGATATATTGCTGATGCGCGTCGAGACTCGGACTGTTCGTAACCGGATAAAATAGACCCGAAGCGAGGAGGCTTCGGGTCTGCCTATTCAGTCAATGAATACGCCGGAATCCTATTTTGCAGTGGTTGAGTCCCTCTGTTTCTTCTGCTCGGCTCTGAGCCGTTCAATTTCACCTTCGTAGTACCGAGCGCGGTCAGCAAGCTCTTTGATTCGCGGATGGCTTTCTGCGACTTCCTGGCTGTGCTTGATGAGATCGAAGGAAAGTTCACCGAGGGTGCAATAGACTTCTTTGAGTCTGCGCTCCTCTTGAAAAATGTCCATGTGCAGACGGCCTTGTCGGGCGAATTCCTCCCCTCGATTTCGCATCTCGCGGAGTCCTCCCGACACGGTCTCGCGAACATTGTCCCAAAACTCTTTCCCTTGCGGGCCGGTTTTTGTTTCCATGCTAACCTCCTTTTCTCCATGGCCATATAGTAAACTCGCCTCAGCCGACTTGGTTCCGCAGAATTCCCTTGAACATGAGGCCAAGGTTGCGTACCTTTTGTAAACATAACATTTGGAAGAACCTGATGCAAACATTCGAAATTCAACCGTTAAGGCCACTCCTTCGCCACTGGGCCGACCAGACTCTTAAGGAATTTTGGGGCTCGACTTGCATCATGAGCCGCTGGAGGTATCACGAAACAAAGGACTTGCCCGCTTTTATTGCGATTCAGGAGGAGAGGCCGATTGGATTGGCGACGTACTGTCTCGAGGGAGATTCGTGCGAATTGGTCACTCTGAACAGTTTTGTGGAGGGAATCGGCGTGGGAGAGGCATTGCTGTTGGCCGTGAGGGACTTGGCGAGCGGCGCGCAATGCAAGCGGCTATGGCTAACCACTTCCAACGACAACCTGCCCGCCCTGCAGTTCTATCAAAAGCGCGGGATGGCTATTGTGGCCGTTCATCCCGGAGCGATTGACGAAGCCCGCAAGCAGAACTCCAAGATCCCCGTGCTTGGCTACAATGAAATTCCATGCCGGGATGAACTGGAGTTGGAGATGAGACTCTGAAGAAAAATCCGAAATTCGAAATCCGAATGTTGACTCCGCCCCACCTACTCCGTAGCATTGGTATGTTGCCGAATGAACCGGCACGGATGTAAATCATGCCGAGGCGGGTGTCCTCACCCGACCGGCCATCGCACACTCAAACAATACCATTCACAAGAGTCTCATCTTCGCTTAATGCAACACACTGTCATTCCCGAGTTCACCCCTTGTCATTCCCGCGAAAGCGGGAATCCATCATTTCAACAACAACATCTACTGACCGCCGCGGCAAGTTACCTAATGTGCCCGTCTTGATGCCCTAATACCCCGCAATTACTAGGCAGCACCGTCCTCGGTGCTGCTCTTCAACACGACGAAATCTATAATCACATTCTGGATGACCTATAGGAAACATGCCGCTGAGGTTATTAGGGTTTGCCTCCGGCTAACCATCCCGTGAAATTCCTATTTTGAATTTTGGATTTCGGATTTCTCTTTGCTGAGGCAGTCGCTAATAGGATCTGCCTTTCAAGTTTGAGGTTTGTAGTTTGAGGTTTGTGGTTTGTAGTTTGAAGTTTATCGTTTTCCTATTTCAGCAACAACATCTTCTGAGTCTTCCTGATATCCCCGGCTTGCAATTTTACGAAATACGTTCCTGAGGCAAGTGCGCTGCCGTCAAACTCAACGGAGTATCTTCCCGCGTTCTTCACGTCATCCACCAGCGTCCGCACGAACCTTCCCGTGAGATCATACACATCAAGTGTGACCTTACCAGCGCGATCAAGATCATAGCTGATCTTAGTCTGCGCATTGAAGGGATTGGGATAGGGGTTGATGCTAATCGCGTGCGGAAGTTCCTCCGTATTGGAGTGTGGGATAGCTTGCACGGTCTCGACAAAACGGAAGAGGCGAATCTGATTTCCGATTTTCACTGCAAGTCGCATAAGGTCATGTCGGTAGCGTCCAATGAGCTTGTAGTTGGAAAGGGGGACTCCAGATGCAGATACAGTGCCGCTAATGGAGCCGTCATCAATTCTTATGATGTCAAATCCAAGCGTGGAACTGTTGATGCGAGCAGTTGCTCCCTCGCACCGTGAACGTCAGCGGATGCCGCAATGATCGCTCCGTATGTTCGATCAACAGCCCAAATGGAATCACTCCGACCGGCAATTCTTGCTTCAAGGTGAGCGGATCCGACTTTTTCGATCACTACTGGCCGATTATTGCTTACATCATAGGCCGCATAAGGAACACGAGACAGCGGGATCGGATGTATGCTATGAATAGCATGACCAAAGCGAGGAAGAATACTGTCAGTTGTTACCTCATACATACCAAATCCTTTCCAATAATGCATACCGCCGTTACCGTGGTATGCGGAATAATCTTCAGCGCCGCCACCGGTTGCAATAAAAGTTCGTCCGTTCCATTGCGTGGCCGTTGCACTTGAACCTTGCCCCAAGGCGAGAGTCAAATTGCCCGCATCAGGCAAGAGATTCCTTACGAGGATCCCGGGATTGCGGGAATAAATAACATCGATGCCGTCACCCGAGCCCCATAGGTAGTAGTAGTAGTTAATCACCGCAGCAACAGCATGGCTAATGCCCGGTGGCGGTGGGATGGGCTCTATATGTCGAACGACCAGATCGCTCGTGTAGCTATGCGAATAATTATCTACATTACATACGCAAGCCCACCGCCAAATAGAGCCTTCTTGCGAACCGTCAATCAGGCTGTAAACTCCAATCTTGAGTGTGTCCCGGGATGTCACGCATGGGGGTTCCATCTGGGTGCCATGAATCAGACTGCCAAGCGCGAAATGCGGAACATAATCTTCGCGAAAGAAGCCGGTAACGTACGTCGCACCAGTCACATTAATCCGAAGCGTGTCGAAGATTCTGGAACTTGCATTGCCCCATGTCACGCGCGAAGAAGCGGGATTGTCGCTCTGAACCGTAAGCCAATAATACGAGCCATCCCTGTGTGGCATCACATCCCAAAGAGTAGTTCCTTGGGGGATGTTAATGGTTTGGTCGAGCTGCAGGCTGAGCTGCTGGGCGTGAAGGATCGGCGCTCCGAAAACGAACGGCAGCGCAAATACCAAGTAGATTGCAAATAGGCAAGCCATGTGCCCTCCATTTGGGTGTATTGTATGCCTTAATATACGGGGTTTCTACATGTGAATCAATGACTCATGCAAACGACAGATTGTTAATAGATATCGTTGTCCAGAAAGGAATCTCTCCGCCGAGCAGCAACTGTCTTGCTTTAGGCCGCATTTGCGATGTTGCTCGCCAAGTCGGGCAATTACTAGCCAGTACCGTCCTCGGTGCTGGTCCGAAACGAGGCCGGAATTCGTGATCGCAACGTACTATTTGGAATCAGCTTAGGAATCAGATCCTCCGTCAGCCTTCAGTCGAGGCCAACCTCTCGCCTCTCTTTTCATGCCTTATCCCGCTCAACAGGAGGCTTGAACAGTGCTAACTCCAATGCCAATTCAGCCTATCTTCTTCACCACTAATGACTTGCACATAAAAGTAAATTTCGCTTGACATTGCGTTCAGGAAGCCGTATATTAGACCTGTCCCGATTGCCTCCCGCAAAACCACCTCCGTTTCTCTATTTCTTCTCTTCTTCTCCCTTTCTCCACGGTGTGGGGAAAGGGCAGGGATAGGGGTTTTCTCATCGCATCCCCTTTCAGCATTTCAGCGTTTCAGCCTTTCAGTATTTCATCCTTCATCCTTCATCCTTACAATGTCCACACATCCACTCCCCCCGCCGTCCACCAA
>JAGVEU010000449.1 GCA_020057985.1 Calditrichota bacterium
CTTTCGGAAATCATATCGAGCACTTTGAGCGCGGCACCGACAATGGGGGGCGGGAGGGTATTGGAGAAGAGATAGGGACGCGAACGTTGACGGAGGATGTCAATGATCTTCTGATGGCTGCTGATGAAACCGCCGGATGCTCCGCCTAATGCTTTTCCGAGCGTGGAGGTGATGATGTCCACGCGGCCGGTGGTTCCGGTGTGTTCCGGTGTTCCTCTGCCGGATTTGCCAATGAATCCCGTGGCGTGGGAATCATCTACAGCAACGAGCGCATCATATTGCTCAGCGAGATCGCAGATTTTTTCCAGCGGAGCGATGTCACCGTCCATCGAGAAGACACCATCGGTCATGATGAGTCGGAAGCGCTGCTCCTGAGCCTGCATCAGTTGCTCTTCCAGATCGGCCATATCCATGTGGCGATAGATGTAGCGCACTGCTTTGGAGAGCCGAATGCCGTCAATGATTGAGGCGTGATTGAGCTCGTCGGTGATGATGGCGTCTTCGCCCTTCATCAGCGTCTCAAAAAGCCCGCCATTGGCATCAAAGCAGGAACTATAGAGAATCGCGTCATCAAGCTCGACAAAGTCGGCGATTTTGCGTTCAAGCTGCTTGTGAATCTCTTGCGTGCCACAGATAAAACGGACGCTGCTCAAACCATAACCCCACTGATCGAGCGCGTTTTTCGCGGCAGCAATAAGATCGGGATGGCCACTCAGACCGAGATAGTTGTTCGCACAGAAATTGAGCACCTCGCCCTGCGGAACCGAGATGACCGCGCCTTGCGCTGAGCGAATCATTCGCTCCGCTTTGAAGAGCCCCGATTGCCGTATGGAGAGCAACTCGGCAGTAAGATTCTGATAGAGTTTACCGCACATCATGGTTGGAGAGGGGTTGGCTATTGTAGTCTTACAGGCAGCACGACAAATTGCAGGCCGTTAAACAGAAGACGGCGTTGAATTGAGAGTGGCGTCTCATTGTGGAGTAGTCTGGTCCAAAGGGTATCCTTCCAGAACAGGAGTCGGGCGGCAAAGAATACGGTATTGGGAAACTCTCTGTTCACCCGAAGACAAAGGTGCTCGATTTCCGTGATGTAGTCAATGGCACAACTGGTGCGCGAGTCCGCTTTCAGACCGTATGATCGTGCGAGCGTGACGTATTTCTCCGCCTGTTGCCTGACTTCCTTCGTTAGATTATTCAGTTCATCCGTCCCCTTGAAATGTCCCGAGTCTATGGGGCCGACGGAAAGGAAGATAAATTGTTTGAAGCGGAAACCAAACAGCCGCTGGACATTCAGCAGAACGTGAACTCCGGTTCCACCATACTTCTCCACGAGAATGACCGCCGTGGGTTCGGCGGGATCGAGCGGCTGGAGATTCGCAGTCTCTTCGCCATAGGGAACGTCCGTTAAGATTTCGTCGAGCTTCTCCACTTTGGCATGGACCTCGCGGTAGTGCCGGCGAATATAGAAGCACAGCGCAACTAAGGCGACAGTCACAAACATGATCAACCATGCGCCCTTCATAAACTTGAGCACAACCATGATGATGAGCAGCACTGCACTAAGCACGAAGCCGGTCAGACAGATCAGGAATCTTCTTCGCCAGTGATCGGCTGATTTGCGGCGTTGCCACCACAGTTTGGACATGCCAAGCAACGCCAGAGTGAAGCCCACGAACACATTGATGGCATAAAGCGCCACCAGAGTGCCAATGTGGCCGCGCGAGTAAATGATAAAAAACACGGCGGCAAGTCCCATGAGCAGTATGCCGTTGCGGGTTACTAACCGCTCGGACAAATGACTGAAACGATGGGGCAGCCAGGAATCTTCGGCCATATTTGCCAACACTCGCGGGCCGCCGATAAAACCGGTTTGAGCCGCAACAAACAACAGCAGGGAGCCGGAGGTCAGCATGATCCATACCAGTGGGCCACCGGCATCCATTCTGCCAATCTTCCAGCCTTCTGTGATTTGCGAAAAAAGTACGGCATTGAGAGTCTTGCCACTGACGGGCTTTGTCTCGTAAAGGAAGTAGTTGAGTAGAATTACACCGGCCAGAAACGACAGTGAGAGAGCCATATAGGCCATCGTGCGCTTGCCGGTCTGCACACGCGGTTCCTTCAGGGCTAACATGCCGTTCGAGACGGCTTCAATTCCTGTCAGGGTTCCTGCACCCATGCTAAAAGCGGTCAGCAGCACAAGAAAAACGCTGCCCAAGCCAAACTGACTGACCGCCACACTTGCTTCTTTCACACTCTCGTCTATTCGCAACGGGATGCTGTCGGCATGAGTAAAAAGACCATAGGAAGCAACGGCAATATGAGTGACTACAAAGATCATGAAAATGGGCAACAGTACAATCACTGACTCTTTGACCCCGCGCAGATTCATACCCACAAGCACAAAGACCACAAGAATAGCAATGTTAATGCGCATCGCTTCCGAGAGACCCGGAATCAGGCTGGAGATCGCGCCCACCCCGGACACAACGGAAGTGGCAATCGTGAGCACATAGTCTATGATAAGCGCAGATCCCGCAACGACGCCTACGTTCGGATGCAGAAGTTTTGACGCAACCACATAGCCCCCGCCACCGGAGGGAAATTGTTCGATGATCTGGGAGTAGCTGGCGGAGATAATCAGAACCGTGGCAGCGATGAGGAGGCCGAGGATTGGAGTCAGAAAAGAGAAGCCCTCGAGTGCGTGAAAGCCCTCCTCCGGACCATAGTAGACTGAGGAAAGACCGTCAGCACCCATTCCGACCCATGCGAAGAATGCAATCAGCGAGATCTGATGGAAAACCCTGGGATCGAAGGGATTCCGGCGAGCGCCAAAAATCTTAAGCCGAATGCGCCAGAGCAGCGATTCGGCCTGTTGAATATCAGGTGGCTTTGGAGATTGGTCGGTCATTCTTAAAGCGCAGACTCTGTTGATCTGACGCTAAGCACCGTCGGGGAACAAGACAACCTTCAACCCTTTGCCGTCGAGTTTGGTTTTGAAGCCTTCCTCGTATTTGGCAAGCGGGAATTTATGGGTGACGATCTTCCTGGCAGTATTCAGGAAGGGGCCTTGCAGTAGTGCGAGCATTTCAACCCATGTGGTGAAGATCTTGCGGCCTGTTATCCCGCGAATGGTCAGACCTTTGAACACAACATCATGTGAAAAATCCACGGAGACATCGCTGCGCGGCAAACCAAGCAGAGATAATTCACCACCGACTCTCAATGCTGCAAAGGCATCCTTATAGGCCGCGCTGTGACCGGAGAGTTCAAGCACTACGTCCACTCCGCGTTTTGTCGGATCCAATCTGGCTGCCTCAAGAAATGCCTTTCGTCCGTCTTCGTCTTTCACGTTGAAAGCTCCGTCAGCTCCTTCAGACTTTGCCATTTCAAGGAAGGAATCAAAGACATCGGTCACATAGATTTTTCGTGCTCCCATCAACCGACAGAGAGAGACAGCCATGATTCCCATAGGCCCAGCGCCGAGGATCGCAATGTCCTTTCCAACCACGTCTACCGAGCGAACCGTATGCACCGCATTACCGATGGCGTCAAGGTAGGCAGCCACTTCGACGGGCAAATCCGGAGGGAGGTGAATCACATTTCGAGCCGGTAGAACAATGTAATCGGCAAAGCACCCGTGTTCATCAATTCCACGGACAACAGTGTTCAGGCACCATTGGCCATTTCCCATCCGGCAATTATGACAGACTCCACACACAATATGCATCTCGGCGGAAACATAGTCGCCTGCCTTGTAACCTCTCACACCGCTACCGATTTCCTCAATAGTACCACAAAATTCGTGTCCGGTTGTTACGGGCAGCGCTTTGACCATGCGGGACATCAGCGGCCTGTCCGCCCTGTAAATGTCTACATCTGTGCCGCAAATCGCGGTAGCTTTGACACGAATCAGCACATCGTCCGGTTGAAGAATCTTAGGTAGAGGAGCGTCGTTAAGGTAGGTCAGTCCGACGTCAGTCGTCTGTTTCTGTATGGCTTGCATTTTCGTTTTTTCTCGACAGTTGAACGGTATCCCGTGCTGCGGATGAATTCCTAAACTTGCAAAGTTACTCATTCATGGCCACATAATCAAGGCGACCTTCAGGATGGGTCTGTAGCATTAAGAGAGGCACAGTTCTTACCTTCGTCAGCTCGCCGTTATGGCAGTTCTCGAAAACAATCCGACAAAAGATTTCGGCAGGGTTGCGGAGGACCTTAACCCTGCTCGGCACACATGTCGGAACCTCTTCAAGAAGCACTATATCAGTGAAAATCGCTATGATCGCGCCAACAGGCATCATTATTCAATTTTACATGTCTAAAAACATCAAATATTGACGTATTTTTATTTAGTGGACTCAAGTTTTCCTGCCCCATGCCGATACTCTTAGTGTCATCACCATTAAGAATAGGTGGGTCAACTATGGATTACGAAAATTTCTCCTGCCCAAACGCGGAATGCGAAGATTACAGCAAGCGAGCATTAGGAAATATCCTGCTTTACACAAGGTATGGTCGTAAGCAAGTACGACTCCTCGTGTGCAGAACATGCGGCAAGACTTTTAGTGAACTAAAGGGAACCTTGTTTTGGGACAGCAGATTGGACTGGGACAAGATTGAGGATCTCTATCGCACGCTGCTTGATGGTCAAGGCATTCGTGCCACAGCCCGGCAGCACGGACTCTCCAAGAATACCGTAAAGCGTTACCTGCGTCTCGCCAAGACGGATTTCTCGACCATCGAGCATTTTCTTCGTGATCGCGGCGTGATAAGAGGCGACACGGTGCAGCTTCATGAGCTTGTGGATGGACAGTATGGACGGATCCTCGCGCACAAGAACGCGTTCTCGAGAGTTTCGTAGAGCATGGCCAGTAACAAATCGTCTTGGATATGATTGAACATTAATCTGCTGTAGATTGGAAGACAAGCCGCAGCTGCTTTTGCATTTGCGGCTCTTTCATACTCATCGTTCAGGATAAAAGTCCGTCTTTGTTATCCTGACCTCTGGCAACGCACCATAACTTGTAATCCTGGACATCCGCGTCTTCGCGGGACGTTCAGGATCTCTCTTTGCTCCCCGTGTGGTCGTTGCTGTGAATACAAAGATGAGGGCTGAGCAGGTGAGCTGAGATTCTGACGGCGGACCGTCAGAATGACAAAGTGGTTTCGCGGGGCGTTTATATCTCCACGACGAATTCAATTACTTGACTTTAAGCGTAGAAGTTCGTTTATTAAAAGTTTTGACGGGGCGTAGCGCAGTCCGGTAGCGCATCTGCTTTGGGAGCAGAGGGTCGCCGGTTCGAATCCGGCCGCCCCGACCATCAACCACGGTGCCGAGTCTTGACAC
>JAGVEU010000354.1 GCA_020057985.1 Calditrichota bacterium
CGCAACACCCAAGACGCAACCGTCGATTGGCAATTCACCACCACCGATGCCCGAATCAAACTGAAACGCCTATGCCCAATATTATTATGCTGACATGACATTGGGCTAGCATGCAACTCTTTTCCGGCAATGAACATACACTGAATTCTCCCAGTATGCCCTCATTTCAGCACTGCCCAATGGAGCTTAGGCAGGGCTTCAAGCGTGTAAACCGGGCTTGATTCTCGATGTTTGAATCACTACCTTATGCAGTTGTCTTGCTACCAAAATCACAACTTAACTCGCAAGAAACATGGTCGGATTTTTGCTCGGCTGCATATGTCATGCCCTGTCAGATCCGTTCAAAGTTGATGATTGCTTTCAAATCGTAACACGGCTTAGAGCACTACTCATGAATAAACCTCGTTTTCTCTTCGTACAACAGTATCATTTCCTCACGGCTACCGGCGGTACAGAAATTCAATGCTGGATGCTTGCCACAGAACTCGCGCGGCGTGGCTGGGATGTCCATTATGCCAGTGAAATGAACCATGTTCCGCAACCCAATCCGCTTGAGGGAGTGACCCTTCACGGTCTGCCCGAAAATCCGTCCTATTTCAGTTGCAATCGCGCGGAGATGCGTACGCTCCTCCGCGATCTCCGGCCTGATGTCGTGCTGAATCAGGTTATCGATTTGTACACGGCCCACTCCATGAGTTTCGCCCCGCCACATGCGCTAAAGATTTATTTTAATTCACTCGACAACGATGGCCTGCTCTGGCCGGTTCTCTTGGATCGGAGAAAGGCGATGCCATTGCCGCTTTTCCTCAAGCGTTTTCCCGTGTATTTTTTTGTCAGGGTTGCTGCGCTGCGGGGTTTGCACAAGGCGGACCTTGTTCTTACCCAGCACAAACAGCAAGTGGAACAATTCAGACAGGCTGGAATCGAATCCATCATTCTGCGGAACGCCCATCCCCCTCTTCCTGACTCTGACGTGCAAACCCATAATGGCCCCCCAACGATTGTCTGGGTTAGCTCAATTAAGGGCCGAAAGCGTCCGGAGCTGTTTATCGAGCTGGCAAAACGCTGTCAGGACTTGCCTGCCAAATTCGTCATGGTCGGCGCCTATCAGGAACCGCATTACCAGAGCATCGTCGAGAATGCCGTTCAAACCCTCCGGAACTTTGAGTATCGCGGCTTCATTCCATTTGCGAGAGTTGGCGAGCAGTTCAAACAAGCGCACCTCTTTATCAGCACCAGCCTATCTGAGGGTTTTGCCAGCACTTTCGTTCAATCGTGGATGTACGGTGTGCCCGTGATCTCACTCGATGTTGATCCGGAGAACATCCTCAAAGAAAAAGGCCTGGGCATTTGCGCCTCAAGCCTTGACGAAATGGAACACGCCATTCGCTCGCTCCTTGATGATCCTGCTCGTCGTCGCGAAATCGGTGCGCGGGCGCGTGCTTTCGCTCAACAGGAATTTGACCTGCACAAAGTCGTAGATAAACTGGAAGCTCTGCTCAAAGAACGCGGTGTAAGACTGCCATGAACAAGAACGACGACCACTGGTCGCCATTTATCTACCACCACGTCAGGGCTTATTACCGAAACGATTCAGGAATCCCTCAACGAAAGCCATGGCCAACTTATCTTGGAGATGGGTTGTAGCCCTCAATCGCAGGTTTAATCTCTGCATTCGGATTCTGAATTTGGGTTTTTGAATTTTCTTTCATCCGCTCCCTGATTTTCTTTTTCAGTTCCGCTCTTGATTCGATTGCCGGGCAAGAGCCGCAGGCTTCCACATGTCCGGAAGACCAATCGCGCACAAGGTTGTGATGAGCCTTGATCTTCCGCCACACGAGATAGGCTACTGCCAAGAAAATAGCGAGCGCAGTCAGAATGAGATCCAGCGAGAACTCCATTATGAGAACCCCAGCAACTTGCCGCCATGATACACTGCAAAGGCTCCCAGCCACGCAAGGATGCCCATATAGGAAATCATGAAAATCGGCCATTTCCAACTTAGAGTCTCACGCCGCACAATCGCCACTGTGGACATGCACTGACAGGCCAGGACAAAGAAGACCATCAGGGAAATTCCCACCAGCGGCGTATAGATTTTTGCGCCGGTTGCGGGATTTCGATCCGCTTGCAAATGCTCCCGAAGTGACGAGGTGTTCTCATTGCCATCATTCACTCCGTTCACCACCGCCAGACCACTGACAAAGACCTCCCGCGCAGCAAAACTCGCCACGATTCCCACTCCCATTTTCCAATCAAATCCGAGCGGCGCGATCACGGGCTCGATGAGCTTACCCAATCGTCCGCCGAGGCTATGCTCCAATTTGAAAGCCGCCTCTTGGCAATTGATCTTCGCGAGAGCTTTCTCGTATCCGTTATTGCCTAACTCAGGATTGGATCGCGCCGCTATCCTTGCCTTGTCAAAAGCGGAGGTGTCCACCGGATGCAATTGCAGATTCATCACTCCCCATAGGATCACCGTTGCCGCAAGAATCACGGTTCCCGCACGGGCCACAAACAGCTTTGCCCGATCCATGAGATTCAGCATAATGGATTTGAGTGAAGGGAGCTTGTAGGTCGGCAATTCAAGCAACAGCGGCGGCGGCGGACTTTTCAGAATTGTTTTCTTGAAAATAGCGGCCATTGTCACTCCCACTACAATGGAAAGAAGATACATGGAGAGGAGCACCAAACCACCGACGGTAAACACTCCCAATACATGTTGGTTGGCGCTGAAGACCGTTCCAATGACCAGCGTGTAAACGGGCAAACGTGCGCTGCACGACATGAGCGGCGCAACCAGAATGGTAACAAGGCGATCTTTCCTTGCGGCAATCGTGCGGGTGGCCATGATCCCCGGAATAGCACAGGCAAAGCTCGACAGCAACGGCACAAATGCTCGCCCGTCAAGCCCCGCTTTTGCCATCAGCCGATCCATCAGAAAGGCGGCGCGTGCCATATAGCCCAGATCTTCCAACAACCCGATGAAGAAGAACAGAATCAGAATTTGCGGCAAAAAGACAAGCACATTCCCCACTCCTGAAATGATCCCTTCTAACAGCAGCTGTTTGAAGAGACCATCGGGCAGACTCTGATTTGTTACGATGGATAGTTTGTCCACCAACACCTGAATTCCATCCATCGCCGGAGTTGCCCAACTGAATATGGACTGAAAGACCACGGCCATAATGGTTAAAAAGAGAATTGGTCCAAGCACGCGGTGCAGCAGCGCTCGATCGAGCAAGGCGGTTAACCGATGCGGAAGATCCTGCTCCACCGCGTTTGCCGCTGTCATCAGATCTTTGAGATAGCGGAAGCGTGCGCTGGTTTCAATCGCCCGCACTTGTCTTGTCGAGAGTTTGCTTTCGTGCAGCACTCTTCGCGCCAGCGCCACTTTCGCCGGCGTAATTTTCGCAGGATCATCCCCTTCGAGTGTAGAAATCAAGAGCCACAGCGCTTCGGATCTTGCCGTTTCTGCATCGGTCAGATGACTGCTCGACAAACCCTCAGTCAGGATCTGCACCGGTTTTTCAAGAGTGGAGGGAAGGCAATCAATGAACCGCGGCACTCCCGTACAATTGCACTGATTGCATGGCACGTCTTCGAGTTCCGCAAGCAGGTTCTCGATTCCCTCGCCTTTGCGAGCCACAAGCGGAACCACCGGACAACCTAAGGCGGCAGCGAGCTTCTCCGAGGAGATTTCCATTCCCTTTTCATGCGCGATGTCCATCATGTTTAACGCCACGACCAAGGGCACGCCGAGATCCCGCAATTGTGTTGCTAAGAAAAGATTGCGCCGCAGATTCGAAGCATCCAAAACGACGACAACTTTGTCGGGGCGCTGTTCACCGACGGCCTCACCCAACAGAACATCATGCGCAATCTGTTCTTCCGGTGAGCGGGCCGCCAAGCTATAACAGCCCGGCAGGTCCACAACCTCGACCACCTCGCCCGACGGCAATTCCAATTTGCCGGTCTTGCGCTCCACCGTTACGCCGGCGTAGTTTCCGACCTTCTGCCGGGTGCCGGTCAGTGCGTTGAAAATCGTCGTCTTGCCTGCATTGGGATTTCCCGCAATAGCAATCAGACGGTGTTTTACTGTCCCTGCGGTGTGTGGCAGTTTGGAGAGGACGGCCAAGATCTATCCCTTGTTCTCTTCCAACGGCCTCACCAGAACGCGCTCGGCATCCTCTCTGCGAATAGCCAGTGTGCAGCCCGGCAATCGGACACTGAAGGGACTATTTAGAGGAGCTGTTCGTTCGATGGTTATTTCAACCCCCGGAATCAGCCCCATTTCCATGAGCCTCAACAAACTCTCCGAATCCTCGTCCATGCTTAGAACACGACACCTCGTCCCGAGAGGCATTTGATCAAGGGGTACAATCTCCGAAAGCGGCATTTTCTCGATCCGTGCAAATGGCAAGTGCATATTAAACTATTAAAAATATTGTATTTATGAACACAAATATGTTAGACGCTTCTAACATTTTCTTTCACTCGCATAAAGAATCTATTGATCCACTAATATGCGAAAGAAATCATGCGGAGTCAAGTGGCAAACCGCCTTCGCTGAGCCTATCCCTTTGACTTTTCTCTGCAATTTCACGATATTAGATCTTTCTAACGCCTCAAATCAGGCTGAAGTCCGCTTAGCGCGGTGCAGATTGCGGCTCAAGTTTGCCTTGCAGATCGTGTGCCAGTCCGAAATCGGAATACTACCTAAATGATTACTTACCTTCGCTTCATCAACCCCTTCAAACGCTACCCAGCGCCACTGATTGCGACGGGCGTGTGCACGCTGTTCTATGTGCTGTTCAATGCGCTCTCGCTGTGGCTGGTTGCGCCGGTGCTCAAGGTCATCTTTCTTCCTCAGAAAGGAGATGCTGCACCGGTGCCTATCGGTGGAATCGAAGGCTGGTATGAATCGCTCAAGCACTGGACTTGGCAATTGCTTGGCGGAGAAAATCCTGCGGAGATGTTGCCGCGCTTGTGCATTGCGCTGATAGCGGTGTTTCTGCTGAAGAACATCTTTGCCTACGGACAGATGCACTTCGTCTCGTTCGTAGAGCAGCGAATGATAAAGGATCTACGGGATTCCGTCTTTGCTCACGTCGCGCGACTTCCCTATCCTTATTTTGATCTGCGTCCCACCGGCGAACTGATGTCGAGCGTGATGAACGACGTCAGCGCAATCAGCATTACTTTTCAACGTGTCTTTACTCAAGTATTGCGCGACCCACTGACGGTTATCACACTTCTGGCATTGCTGTTCTCGATCTCGTGGCAGCTCACCCTGATGGCGTTGGTGATCGTGCCGCTCTTCGGAGTGATTTATCGCTACACCGGCCAGAGTCTGAAGCGTAAGAGTGCGCGCATTCAAGCCAAGCTCGGCGAGTTGACATCCCACTTGCAGGAAGCGATTTCCGGTGCGCGATTGATCAAAGCCTTTGGCACGGAAAAGTTTGAAGCCAACCGCTTTGATACACGCTCAGCAGAACTGTTTCGTCACGGTCTGCGACTGGCACGCCTTGATCGTCTTGCACAACCCCTATCTGAAACTATCGGTGTTATTATTATTGCTTCAGTGCTGCTTTTTGGCGGGCAGCAGGTGCTCACGGGTGACTTACTCGATGCCGAAGACTTTATTCGTTTCATCGTAGTCCTGTTTTCGATTCTTGCGCCCGCTCGTAACCTCGGCGCTATCTTTAACAACCTTCAAATCGGCTCCGCAGCCGGAGTTCGCATCAATCAGATTTTCGAGGAGAAGCCGGAAGTTGCAGAAGCAGGAACAATTGCCTCTGACTTTGAACGTGAAATGGTTTTCGATAAAGTCTATTTCCGCTATCAAACCACTCCGGATTGGATATTGCAAAATGTCTCACTCACGATTCGCAAGAATGAGAAGATCGCTTTGGTGGGCAGAAGCGGTTCCGGCAAGAGCACACTTGCGAATCTGGTTCCGCGCTTCTATGATCCACAGAAGGGAAGTATAGCCCTTGATGGAAGACCTACTCAGCATCTTTCGCTCGCCTCGCTTCGGAGCCTCATCAGCATCGTGAGTCAGGATGTGTTCTTGTTCAACGACTCAGTCCGAAATAATATCTGCTACGGTTTGAAATCCGTAGATGAAAAGCGGCTTGCAGAAGTGATCGAAAAATCACACGCAGCTGAATTCATCCGCCAGCTTCCCAATGGATTGGAAACGGTTGTGGGCGAGCGGGGAACTCAATTGTCGGGCGGCCAGAAACAACGGATCGCGATTGCGCGCGCCTTACTGCGCAATTCTCCCATTCTGATATTCGATGAAGCTACATCGGCTCTTGATGCCGAGTCCGAGCGGTTCATTCAGCGTGCCCTCGATGAACTCTTCCATCAGCGCACGGTCATCATTATTGCGCACCGCTTGAGTTCCATCCGTCATGCTGATCGAATTGTTGTCATAGATGGAGGCAAAATTGAAGCCATCGGCAAGCACGATGAGCTGCTGAAATCGAGTGAGCTCTACTCGCTGTTGACTCGCCTATACGAGCATGGTGGGGATGACGCTGTATGAGATCCTCACCCCCCTACCCCCCCGCGAGCAGGGGGGAAAGAATTACTTTCGCCCTTTTACGGGGAGCATATTCTCTCCCCCTGCTTGCGGGATAAAATCTTGTTTCCCCCCTGCTCGCGGGGGGGTAGGGGGGGTGAATGAATAGCAAAGACAAGGGAGATCCTACGAAACAGCACCACATTCTTGTCATAAATCCCGGCTCCACTTCAACGAAACTTGGCCTAATTAACTCAGAGGGAAAGATTCTCTATGAGCGCGGGCTTGAGCATAAGAGTGAAGCTGAGCGATCAATCAGAGAACTTGTTTCCATTCGCACTGAGCAAATCAGAACTCTGCTCGCAGAGATCGCGGACTTTGAAATTCCTTCGGCCGTTGTCGGAAGAGGCGGGCCGTTGCGTCCCCTCGACGGCGGAACCTATCTTGTGAATGAGAAAATGATCGAGGAGTTACTCAGCGAAAAATGGTCGGCGCATCCTTCCAATCTCGGCGCTCCGATCGCTCGCGAATTTGCCGTGACTTGGGCTGTTCCTGCTTATGTCGTTGATCCGGTTTCCGTGGATAATTTCACCGATGTGGCCCGCATCTCGGGAGTACATGAGATTACTCGCCGCTGCCGCTCTCACGCGCTGAACATCCGCTCTTGCGCGCACCTTGCAGCGCAGCGGCTCGGCAAGCCCATATCTCAGACACGGTTTGTGATCGCCCATCTTGGCGGCGGCATTTCAATTGCTGCAGTGGACGGCGGACGAATAATTGATGTCAACGACGGGTTGCTCGGCATGGGGCCGTTTTCGCCGGAGCGGGCCGGCGCTTTGCCGCTCGAAGGACTGATTGACCTCGCGCTGTCCGGCAAATTTTCTAAAGAAGAACTGAAGTCATATTTATCAAAGCGCAGTGGTTTGCAGGGGTATCTTGGCACGAATAATTTACGAGAGGTGGAGCAGCGAATCGAAAGCGGTGATGAGAAAGCGGATCTCGTCTTCCGAGCGATGGTCTACCAGATCGCCAAGGAAATCGGTGGCTGTGCTGCTGTACTCGCGGGCAAGCTTGATGCAATAGTAGTAACCGGCGGTCTGTCCAACTCGCAACGTCTGATTGAAGCGCTCCGATCTTATGCGGCATGGATGGGTACGATATTTATCTATCCGGGAGAACGCGAACTTGAGGCCATGGCCGCAGGAGCATTTCGGGTGTTGAACGGATCAGAGACAGCAAAGGAATATTGAGATGTTGAAAAGCGCAAAAATGGTTATGGAACGAGCCCGTGAACTTGCTGCTAAGCGACGTCCGGTGGTGGCGATTGCGGGCGCCGAGGATGATGATGTGCTCAGAGCCGTGAGCGAGGCAGTGCGTGCCGGTATTGTCGGAGCGACTCTTGTGGGTCAGGAGGTTCGTATCCATGCTCTGCTTGAGGAGTTAGGAGAGGATCGAAATTCGTTTGAGATTGTCAACGCGGAGAATCCCAAAGCGGTCATTGCGCTTTCGGTTGAGCTTTGCAGTTCCGGTCGCGCACAGATTCTGATGAAGGGCAAGGTCTCCACTCCCGACCTGATGAAGGCTGTGCTTTCGCCCCGTGCAGGCCTGAAAGTGGGAAAGCTGCTCTCGCATTGTGCCGTGCTCGAAGCAACCGGCTATCATAAACTACTCTCGATTACCGATGGCGGAGTGCTCTCCAATCCCGACTTCAATGACAAACTTGCGATTGTGGAAAACGCAGTGCACGTCAGCAGAGTGATCGGAGTTGCCGAGCCGAAAGTGGGATTGCTCGGAGTCATGAATGAGCCTGATCCGGATTTTCCCTCCACCATCGAGGCTGCGGCAGTGGCTCGTTCGTGCTATGTGAAGGGCATGACTAAGTATATTGAAGGGCCGCTTACGATGGGAACTATATTTAGGCAAATGCCGGAAGGAGCGACTTGGAAAAGCGACGTCGTGGGTGATGCAGATATTCTTGTGGCTCACAGCATTGAAGAAGCAAACATCGCCGTGAAGGCCTTGATTAATCTGCGTGGGGCTATTTTCATGGGAGTTATCACGGGGGCGAAGGTTCCACTCTCATTAGTGTCGCGCGCTGACCCGCCGGAGAATAAACTTGCCTCACTTGCCCTGGCGGCGGTAATCTCAGGAGCATCCAAATGACGTTTCAAGAACTGCAAACCCGTGCGCAACACATTAGACCGGCACGCATGGACGTCGTAGGAGCCACTCCGTTTGAGATCTCGATCATTGAAAAGTGGGAAAAGCGAGGCTGGAAAGTCCGGTATCGCGAAGGAGAACTCGAACATTGTCTTCAGGCGGCAGTGGATGCGGCAGCTTGCGGCGAAACGGATTTGCTCTTCTGCTCCGGCGCTGACAATCTCAAGCTGATCCGCTTTCTCGATCGCGCCGTTTCACGTGACTATAAACCGCTGACGATGCTGCAAGGATTTGAAGTGCCGAGCTATCCAAAAGTGTTGTGGGTGGGTTTTACTCCGATGGCAAGGTACGATTCCATTCCCGATGCCATCAAAGGAGTGAGCGTCGTCGCCAAGTCCATGGCCGAACTTGGCGAGCCGGAAGCGAGAATTGCATTGCTCTCCTGTGTGGAATTGATCTCACCCGGAGTCCATTCCACCATCTGGGAGGCCACGCTTGCGCACATGAGCCAGCGCGGACAATTCGGCAAAGCACGAGTGGACGGCCCGCTCGCTTTCGATCTTGCTGTCAGTCCACAAGCGGTCAGTAACAAAGGTTTCAAGAGCGAAATCCACGGCCAAGCCGATGTGGTCATTCCCCCGGATCTCAACAGCTTCTGCACGCTCACCGATGAAATCCACCTCACCGGTCCGCATACCGCAGTCGGCATCGTCGTCGGCGGTCCATGTCCTATCGCCCTTCCTCCGCACCGCGACGAACGCCACATGACCCTCAGCCTGCAAGTAGCGTCGCTGCTGGTCTGAATACCTGCCGTAGGGGCGGGTCTGAATCAAACTCTTAGCACCACAACCAGACGAACAAACGGAGACCCGCCCTCTTATTCACTGAAGGAGCGGGAGAGAAGATCGCAATGATTGCTCAATGCCGGAAAATTTTCAGGAATCAGTATAAATCCCTGTCATTCTGCACACCGCGCGTCTTGGGTTTTCGCGCGGGCGTTCAGAATCTCTTCCGTGAGCATCATTCACGAGGGACTAAATTCAAGCGTTCGGACCGATCTGAATCAAACAACTCTCAGCACACACTCAAAAACGAGCGGAGAGCAGGGAAGGCCGCGGCACAATTCCGATTGTGCCTGATTATTGGAACCAATGGGATTTGTCGCCGAGGTTTCCGGTTCTGGAAGACATCCGTGCCCATCTAATACTCAAACGAGCCTTTCAGTAGCAAAGTTCCACTCGTAAATGTAATATTAACAATATGTACTTGAGCAAGTGTCTGTGTTTCTTTTAGTTGGAATTATGTTCATATTCTGCTGAAGGTTAGAGAAAAAAGTGAGGATATGGAGAGGCCTGAGGAGTGGAAGGAGGCCAGAAAATCAAACTGACCCGCCCCGAAATTTGGATTTCTGGGGTTTGTGGCGTAAATTATGAGAATTCAATGGCTGGGTTTCCGTTCTGCAATTTGAGGAGGCCGAGGTGAAATCTTGCATTGTTCTTATTCTTCTGCTGGTGGTTGCAAGTAGTGCTTTTACCGGTGCGCCCGGCTTGGTGGATGGCATTGAGCGCGGGGCGGTTCTCGAAGATGTGAGGAAGCAATTAATAATTCATAATTAATAATTGGGAATCAGACAAGCACCCTATTTGTCATCCTGAAGGTCCTCCTGAAGGATCACTGAAAGTTAGTCCAAGTGAATTCGCAGGCTCATGCTATTGCACTCTCAGTGATCCTTCACTACGCCCGCGGACGGGCTACGTTCAGGATGACAATTGTTGCGGCATGGGTTTGCTGCATGGGTGTTGTAGCGAATGAACATGACGGAATGGATTACAAACGATCGGATAGAGAGTTGAGCTTATGATGACACGGAAGATGCTGCTGTTGGTTTTACTCTGCTTTGCGTTTGGGATGATGGCGGAAGGACAGGTGCGCGAAAAATCGAAAGATTCCGGCGGGGTGAGGACACCCCGCTCGGCGAGAATTTCCTTGGATGATACGCTTCGCACGCAGGTGGTGATCAAGTTGGAGAGTGGGATGGTGCGGCTGAGTTGGTGGCCGCTTGGTGGAGCGTGGACTTGGGTTGTGGTTCGCTCGGACAGTATCAATATGGCTCAGTTGGATACTGTGGCGATTACTTCGGATACCACGTGGTCTGAATCGCCCGGATTTCTCGGCACGCATTTGCAGGCGTTCTATCAGGTGATTCCGCGTTTGCAGCAGGAGCCTCCGAATGACTATATTGTGATTGAGGATTTTGATTCGCCGGTTACGCTCACAAGCTATTCTTCCTCGCAGGATCAAAATCCGAATAGCTGGCGACGGACGACGGATGGCGCGTATAATCCTTCCGGTGAATGTCTGGAACTTTACGGCAACACTTGGAAGAAGGAGACGCTCGATACGGCAAGTCACATTGAACAGGGCAGTGTATGGCGGATTGCTGTGAAGTGTCTTGCGCGGGGAGAGAATATTGCCTTCGGAATGGCAGACTCTGTTAACGAGATGTGGTATGAATTCTGGGGGACGGAGACCTGGCAATCGGAAGCATGGATTCCGACTTACAACGGCTGGTTTGCGCAGGATGCTTGGATCCTTATTGACCTACCGGTGGGTGATGATTGGGGCGGGCGATTTGGTTATGATGGAAACATCAGCAAGCTTTATTTTGCCAACGACAATGACGCTCCGCAGTCCGATGGAGTTGTCCGCTTCGACGAGATTCGCGATGTGACCGGAGCGATTAGTCTGCCACCGATCGCAGATTTTCGATGGACCATTGCCGGCTATCCGGTGCCGGATACTATGCAGGTGGGATTCACTTCGATGAGCTATGATCCCGACGGGCCGCTCTTCTCGCACTTTTGGACCTTTGGAGACGGAGGCAATTCGTACGAGACGAATCCGGTGCATCGTTATCGGGCGGGTGGCGCATATATGGTCACGCTGACCGTTTGTGACACCTCTAATCGTTCGAGCTGGATTGTGCAGGAAGTTGCCGACACGGCTTTTTCAGCGACACGGGAAATCAGTGCGCTGTTTGTGGGAGATGTGATGATGGCGCGCCGTTACGAAGACCCGGGCGGGATCATTCCGACTCTGGGAGTGAATGCGATCTTCGCTGCAGTACAGCCGCTCATCTCGTCAGTGGATCTGGCCATGTGCAATCTGGAATCTCCGTTAACGACGGCGACGGAGAATCATCCGACAAAAGACTACTATTTCAAGGGACGCCCGGAATATGTGGCAGGCTTAACTTTTGCCGGATTCGATTTTTGTGCGTTGGGCAATAATCACAACTTCGATTATCTGGTGCCGGGAATGCACGAGACCAAGCATGTGATGGATTCGGTTGGCTTGCTCTCGACAGGGGCGGGAGATGATGATGAGATTGCGCGACAGCCGGTGTTCTTTACAAAGAACGGTTTGTGCGTGGCGATTCTCTCGTTCTGCAATCGCGATGGGTCCTATGATAATCTGCAACCATTTCTGGATGCCGGCCGTTCCAAGCCCGGCTTTGCCATGTGGAATCGAACTGCGATTGAGCAGACGATTCCGCAGGCTCAGGCCATTGCGGACGTGGTGATTGTGCAAGTGCATTCGGGCATTGAGTATAATGAGATTCCGCCACTCAAGCAAGGATATGTGCCGGATGATCCTGAAGCAAGGGAATTTTCTCTCTTGCCCGACACGGGTGACATCGCTCTGCGGCACTATGCGCTTGACATGGGCGCGGATCTGATTGTCAATCATCATCCGCACGTTATGCAAAGCTGCGAAGTGTATAACGGCAAGGTGATTGCGCACAGCATGGGGAACTTTGCGTTTGATCAGCAGTATGCGGAGACCTTCCACACGATGGCAATTTCAACACAACTATCCGTGAGTGGTGCACAGGATTATGTGGTGCATCCGATCTATATTGACCGGTATATTCCGCATCAGGCAGTCGGAGAGTTCGGAGCTGCAATTCTCGATTATCAGACCGAACTGACATGCGTAAATCATACCTGGATCACAAGGCAACCGAATGCCGATACGGCTTCGATTCTGCTGGATACGATGGTCACACGAACTGGTTTGAATCATACGGACACGCTGCTGCTTGAAAACCGTGACGGGTCTGCCTACTCCGCACCTTATCGCATGTCAGGAGGTGGATATCCGATACAAGTCGCGATGGTAACTCCGGCTAATGCTGAGTATCGAATCGGGCATGAGATTCTATGGTTTGGGAACATGGAGAACGAAGGAGCTACGGCGTGGGACTTGAATAGCAGTTACGAGCGATATGACACCCTGGTCAG
>JAGVEU010000201.1 GCA_020057985.1 Calditrichota bacterium
CACCATTCATACCGCCGCGAAGCGCAACCGTATTGGAGATCAAGTATTCGATGCCCACGCGCGGGTCAATAGACAGGACTCCGGCGTCAATCAGATCGGCGGAACCCCGCGATTCGAAATGCCCATCCAGATCAGCAGCGATGGCAACGTGAGCGTTCACGGCGCGCAAATCGAACTGATACGCGGCTCCGGCAACCAGTGAGGGTAAAATAGACTCGGTTCGGCCAGTACTCCATGCGAGAATGCTGGTCGTTACGTTACGGGCCGACATTCCAACTTCAAGATGGCGAGCCACTGTGCGTCCGACCCCAAGATCGAAACCCAACCCGTAGGCAGACTCGTCCGCCACTGATTTATGCAGGAGCTTGGCGGTAGCGCCGACTCGCCAGCCGTTGCGTGTCTTCCGACCCACCGATGCCAGCATGGCAAGTTCATTGTCACTTGTCTTCCTGTCTACCAGTACGCGATTCTCATCGCTTATTCCGCCATTCGGATTCGAGAGCTTGGTCAGTGGAATATTGCCCACTCGAGAATAGAGCATAGTTAATGCTCCGGAGTATCCATCAGATACCGTCTGCGCGTAGGCAAGCTGGTCGTAAGTGTAGAGATTATCAAATAATGCGGCGTGCATGAACTCGATTTGCCGCTTCTCCAAACCAGCTAACCGGGATGGATTGTAGTAACCGGCAGTTGCCGAAACCGGATCAGCGACTGCCGCGCCACCCATGGCAAGCGCACGCGCACCTGCGCCGAGCGACATGAACTCCCCGGCATATCGGCCAACCACAAATTCACCGGCTTGCACGATCGAACCGCCAAGCAAGCAGCCGAGTGTTAGCAACACAATAAATCCCCGTAGGGATTTTGCGTACCTGCCTTCGGGACGCAACCCAAGTTCATGTAAATATAACATATCTCCTCCAACAAGGGCGCGGCCCAAGCTCTTTGATAAAGAAACTGCGTGCGCTATTCATTCGAAAAACTCCGATTTCGAGCGTCTGATGATGAATGAACAAGGTCAACGAAATCGAAAGGTGGAAAAAAGAGTCGGACAGCCGGTCAGGCAATCCTCGCAACTGGCACGCAAGTTTCCTTAATTAAAAAGCTTAGCTCCTGTAAAAATAAATAAATGGCACCTAAGAGTCAAGTCCTTTTTTGGCCTCTTTTTAACCCTTCAGATGTCACTATCTCTTTGATTTCAAACAACTTATCTATCGCTTGACGGGGGGTTAGCGTGTCCATGTCCAGTTCAAGGAGGGCATCTACCACTCTCTGAGTATCAGTTTCAAATAGAGTTAGCTGGATTTTTGGGGCAGTTTCCAGCTCAATTTCGGGTATCGGCTCCCCACGGGAGACCCCTTCCCATGTCGGCAAAAGCGCCCGCGCGCGATCCACGACTTGGGGTGGCAGACCTGCCAGACGAGCCACTTCAATTCCATAAGAGCGATCTGTTTCACCTGAGCTGATTTTGTGCAGAAAGACCACTCTATCCCCCCATTCTTCTACTTCGACGCGGAAATTCCGGATCCTTGGGTATTGCGCAGCCATCTTATTGAGTTCGTGGTAATGAGTTGCGAACAGTGTTTTGGCTGCCGATTGCGGAGAGTTATGCAGAAACTCTGTGATTGCCCATGCTAAGGAAAGCCCGTCAAAGGTCGAGGTTCCTCGCCCGACCTCGTCAAGAATCACCAGCGACCGGGGAGTTGCATGCCGCAGAATGTTCGCAACTTCCGTCATTTCAACAAGAAAGGTGGATTCGCCTCCGGCCAAATTGTCTCCGGCGCCAATCCTCGTGAAGATGCGGTCAATGAGTCCGACTGATGCCGTCTTGGCTGGGACATAGGAGCCAATTTGAGCCAGCAAAGCAATCAGAGCTACTTGCCGCAAGTACGTGGATTTCCCTGCCATGTTCGGACCGGTCAGAACCATGATCTGAAATCCCTCGCTGCCGATCGCGACGTCATTGGGAATGAATCCGGTGCCCGTTGACAGCAAGGCTTCTACAACCGGATGCCGACCTCCAATAATCTCCAGATCTCGCCCGGTGTGCAAAGTCGGGCGCACATAGTCGTTTTCTCTTGCCACCCGCGCAAGACTCAGAGTTGCATCCACTGTGGCCAGTGCCCGAGCAATCTGATTAAGTGTATCGGCGCGTGAGGTAATCTCCGCTCGCACCTTCTCCCAAATCTCAGTCTCAAGTTCAGAAATGCGCTCATCCGCCGTGAGGATTTTCTCTTCCCAAGTCTTCAGTTCCGGAGTCACATACCGTTCCGCTGAAGTCAGTGTTTGTTTGCGAATGTATGAGGCTGGAACTTTGTCCTTGTGAGGATTGGTAATCTCGATATAGTAGCCAAAGACCTTGTTGTATCCGATTTTTAGTGAAGGAATCCCGCTTTTAACGCGTTGCTCGGCCTGATGCTCGTGAATCCAGACTTTCGCCTTCTTGCGGATATTTCTCAACTCGTCAAGATCTACAGAAAAACCCTCCCGAACCGTTTGCCCATCGCCGACAGACAGCGGCGGATCATCCGCTAAAACCGATTTGAGGAAGTCCACCAACTCCGTTTGAACAGCAATCACAGAGAGCAGCTCATTCAGCGGAGATCCTTCGTGGCCTGCGAAAAGTTCATGCAGCTTCGGCAGTTTCTCCAGAACATGCCGCAAATTCACGGCGTCGCGTGCGCTGCCGCGCGGCGTGGATAAGCGCGAGAGCAATCTCTGCAAATCCCCCGTCCCCGCCAGAAGATTTCCCAAGGCCGAGGCTAACGATTGCTGTTCAAAGAGATACGCCACTCGATTCTGCCGCTCAAGAATTCGTTCCAAATCCATGAGCGGTGCAAGCAACCAGCGCCTCAACAGCCGCGCTCCGGGGGCTGTGCGAGTCTTGTCCAAGACCGAAAGTAGAGTTCCCCGCGATTGTCCCGAAAGCGATTCTATGACCTCCAGATTCTTGCAGGTCGTGCTGTCGAGCACCATTTCGCCTGATGATGTAAACACCTGCAAATCCGGCAGCAAATTGGGCTTGTCAATTAGGCTCGCGCGAAGATATTGTACGAGCGCACCGGCTGCTCCGATCGCCGGATCCAAACCTGAAAGACCGAAACCCTTGAGCGTTGTTACACCAAAGTGATCCGTGAGCGTCTTTGAAGCGGCCTCAGGGGTAAACTGCCAGCGCGGCAAGATGGACAGGGTGGCCTTCTTCGAGCTCAAGAAAGATTCGATCTGCGTCTTCTGCTCGGTGATGCAGAGAATCTCCGGCGGATCAATGGCGGCCAGACGCGCAGCCAACTCGGACTGCGGCAGAACTCCCGTGAAAAACTCACCCGTTGTTACATCCGCATAGGCTAATCCTGCCATTTGCTCATGCAGAATCAGCGCGGCAAGATAGTTGTTCCGTGCTTCATTCAGCACCGTGTCCGAGAACGTTGTGCCTGCAGAGACCACTTCCGTAATCGCCCGTTTGACGATTCCCTTGGCTTTCTTCGGATCTTCAATCTGCTCGCAGACGGCCACGCGATATCCTACCCGCGTCATCTTCGCCAGATACGGCTCAAGTTGATGGTGCGGAAATCCGGCCAGCGGCACATCCCCTTCCTGTCCGTGATTTCGTCTTGTTAAGGTAAGCCCCAACACCTCGGAGGCCAATTTCGCGTCATCATAGAACATCTCAAAAAAATCACCCATACGGTAAAACAGCACAACATCAGGGTACTGTGCCTTGATCTGCTGATACTGTTTGAGCATGGGAGTGGACATTCGGGAACCTTAGTGTGGAAACGCCGTCCCGCATAAGGAAGACGGCGTGTGATCTTTTTCGTACTTTCCCCCTGCTTTAGCGGGGGGATAAAGGGGGGTCACTGCGCAACAATCACTGTCGGAACCTCAAACTTCCGCTTGAGTTCTTCGGCAACGGGTGTGCAATCTTCTTTTGTGGCATAACCACCGACTCGCACTTGCATGAAGGTGGTTACCGCGTTCTCTTTCGGAACAAGAATCACTGAATAGCCCGCTTCCCGCAGTCTTGCAGCAAGCCGATCAGCATTGGAATGATTGCCAAAGGCTCCCACTTGAATGAACCAACGTCCAGAGGACGCGATAGGTTTATCATGCGGTTGCAGGGTTTCCGGCAAAGGAGTGACTCGTTGACGCTCAGGAGTAAGTTCCTCCTTCTTCACGGGTTGCACGGTCTTGTCACTTGTCATGATAGGCGCGACGGCTACCGGAGTCGGACTGGATAATGGCGGTGATGGCTCAGCTTTCTGATCCGCCACTGGCTCTGCCCTCTGTTTCGGAGGAGCAAGCTGAACGACTTCCGGAGATTCGGATTGAGCGGACGATTCCGGTTCGATTGTCTCGCTGACTGCAATCAATTGCTTCTCCTCAACCGGTTTGAACCCCATATCAGAGGCTGCTTGCAGACGATTGCGCGCAAATGTATCCACATCTGTCTCAGGGAAGAGCATTGTCACCACCTGATAAAGTGAACAAGCGCGAGCAGCGTTAGGCTCTTGAATCGCATCGAGAATCAGAGCATACTGCGAGTTTCTTCCAAGGGAGTCCACCATCGCTTGAGCCTCGCGGAACCGCCCCTCACGGACAAGTTCCAACGGCGTCGTTGCCCATGCCATGAAGGAGCCCACGCA
>JAGVEU010000350.1 GCA_020057985.1 Calditrichota bacterium
AGCATATTTTCTCCTTCACTGCCGATGCAAACCTTAGCAGTGGTCTCTACCTAATTCGCCTTGAAGCAGGGAAAGTCTCCAAAGTCAGCAAGGCAGTGTTCTTAAAGTAGGATCATGTCTCCGAGATTCGGTGTTGTCATCCCCGCGCACAACGAAGAGTTCGAGCTTCCGCATACGCTCAACGCATTTTCAATTGCCATCGAGCAATCTCAAGGGAACGCTGCGGATTTCGAGTTTATCGTGGTGGACAATGCTTCAACTGATCGTACCTCGCATATAGCAGAAGCCTGGGGAGCAAAGGTTGTGTATGAGTCCGTCCGCCAGATTGCTCGCGTGCGGAATTCTGGTGCACGCGCAGCAACTGGTGAAATTCTAATCACCTGTGACGCAGACAGTCGCCCTCATCCGCAGATCTTTAATGCCATCGAATACTGGATGTCACACAAGATCTTCGCCGGAGGCGTGAGGATCTGGGCGAGGCCGATGAAACTCTCCTATCTCCCTGCTTTCCTGCTGCTCAATCTTGTCTGCGTGCTCTTTAGGCTTCCGGCGGGCATGTTTTTCCTCAGACGTGAGGACTTCGTTGCATTGGGTGGTTTCAACGAGTCGCTGTACGCTCTCGAGGACGTGGAATTCGCAAGGCGACTCCGCTTAGCTGCAAGGGATCGCGGCATGAAAATCAAGATTCTGTGGAGCCATCCGATTCTCACCAGTACACGAAAATTCCGGTTATGCCGCCTCTGGCACATTCTCAAACTTGTCTTTCTCAGCCTCTGGGATCCAAAGAAATATCTCTCACGCCGCGAATATTGGAACCAGCTTTACTACGCTGAAAACCTGCGCGAAACATCAAGCAAAACCACACCATGAATCTTGCAATTATTGCGGTAGGAAAGCTTCGTGAATCCTACTACCGCGCCGGAGTCGAAGACTATCTGTCACGCATCCAGAAAATGCTCCCCATCGAGCAGATTGAAGTGCCTGTCGGAACCGGCGAAGAATCCAACGGCGGGGGAAAAGGAGCGCTCATCCGCGAGGCAGCGAATATCGAAAGAGCGTTGGAAAAAGGTGGGAAAATCGTTGTCTTGGATTCGCATGGCAAGAGCCTCACAAGCGAAGAGTTTTCAGCCTGGATTCAAGACCAGATGCTTGCATCAGTTTCCCGTATCGCTTTTGTTATAGGCGGAGCGTGGGGACTCTCGGCAAAGCTGCAAGATCGAGCAGATTTGAAACTGAGCTTGTCTACTCTGACCTTCCCGCACGAGCTTGCGCGGCTTGTTCTCGCCGAGCAAATCTATCGTGCACTATCTCTGTGGAAGGGATTGCCCTATCATAAGTAATTGTACGGTATGATCGTTAATACGATTATGTTGAGGCAACCATTTTAGCCATCTGCGAGCAGACGACAAGGTAAGAAAACTCTTTGAAGTGAAATCTCTTTAATATGAGGCACAATGTCCGCACCGCCATTTGTGCCAATTATCACAAATCAAAAGGAGAACGAAAATGTCGCGCATGTTCCTTCTTGCTTTACTCTTTGCGTGGAGTACTACAGGCTTTGGCCAATCTGCAGATCTCGTGGAACCGCCTGCTTTGACATGGCAAGAGTTGCTTGCGCAGTCGGATTCTCTGCGGAAGGTGGCGCTGTATGATTCAGCGCTGGTGTTGGCGGAGAGAGCGCTCGCGATTACGGAAATGGAATACGGGAAGGAAGATACCAGTGTAGCGCGGGCGTTAAACACCACTGGATTTCTCCTCATCGTGAAAAGACAGTATGACAGATCAGAATCCTTACTCAAGCATGCGCTGGAAATTCGCGAAAGAGCTTTCGGATCTGACCATCCGAGCGTTGCCGCGAGCCTGAACAACATAGCCACCCTGTATTACTATCAAGGGCATTTGAACGAGGCAGAACAGCTTTTCCGTCGCGTGCTGGAGATTCGGGAACATAACTTCGGAGAGAACCATCCTGAAGTGGGCGCAAGCTTGCACAACTTGGCGGAGGTGCTTTTCGACGAGGTGCGTTACCCTGAGGCGGAACCGCTATATCGTCGCGCTTTGGAGATTCGGGAACACAGTCTTGGATCAAATCATCTGGAAGTGGCCGCGACTCTGAACAGCTTGGCGATCTTGTGTCAGTGCCAAGGGCGCTATTCTGAGGCGGAGCCACTCTATCGCCGCGCGTTGGAAATTCCCGAGCGTAACCTCGGGACTGACCATCCTTTCGTAGCCATAGGCTTGAACGGCGTGGCTAACGTGCTCAACTTGCAAGGGAGATATGCCGAAGCTGAGCCGCTTTATCGCCGCGCAACGGAGATCTGGGAACGGCGCGTTGGTTCCGACCATCCAAACGTGGCTCTGAACTTGAACAATTTGGCCGCCATGTTTATGTCGCAAGGTCGCTTTTCAGAGGCTGAACCACTCTACCGCCGTGCTCTTGAGATTCGTGAACGCCGCCTTGGATTCGATCATCCCGACGTGGCCATGACCTTGACTAACTTGGCAGACCTGTACTATTATCTGCACCGCTTCAACGAGGCCGATTCTCTGTTCCGCTGTGCGCTGGCGATTCGAGAAAGCGGCCTTGGACCTGACCATCCGGACTTGGCTCTCACGCTGAACAACTTAGCTGTCTTACTTACGGAGGAGGAAAAGTATGCAGATGCTGAGCCGCTTCTGCGTCGTGCTCTCGATATTCGTAAGCGTCAACTCGGATCCGATCATCCCCTCGTGGCCTCGAGTCTGAATGATCTGGCCAGTTTGGCTGCAAATCAGGGACGATATGCCGAGGCAGAGCAGCTTTTTCGAAACGCGTTAGAAATTCGCAAACAAACGCTCGGGTTGGGCCATCCAAGAGTTGCAGAGTGCTTCAGTAACCTGGCTCGAATGCATGCTGCCGAAGGCGATTTCCTCGAGGCAAGAGATGACGATGCGTGTGCGTGGCGCATCCGCCGCCAGAATTTCCTCGATGGCGGCGTGGCGCTTGCGGAAAAATCTGCTCTGGAATGCTCTGAGTTTATGAGCAAAGAGACCGGAACGCTTCTCGCAATCCTGGCCGACGGACAGAGCCAACTTCAAGATTGGCAGAAGGAGACGGCTCAGATCGTGTTTGGCTCAAAGGGGGTCGTTACAGATGCCATGGCGGCCCGATATCATACCTCAGAGAATATGGATGATACACTCGCAGCCCGACTCACCGACACATTGAAGTATGCGCGATTCGCCCTATCGAAACTCTATGTGGATGGCCCGGCAACCGACGGTATCGTGTCGTATCGCGAAAAACTGGATATTGCGACTAAGGAAAAGGAGCGCGTTGAAGCGCTTCTGGCACGATGCAGTGAGTTATTCCGGAGGGATAAGGAACTCTGGGATGTTAGCCCAGATGAAGTTCTATCAGCAATGCCCATTGGCTCTGCAATCGTGGAGTTCATGCGCTACAGCCATGTTATCAGTTTTCGAGACACAGAGCCGCGTTACCTCGCGATTGTCCTAACATCAGGAGGGCAACCATTCGTCTTCCAGTTAGGATCGGCTTCGGCCATTGACACCGCAATCTCCGTGTTCCGTCAGCAGATCCACACTCACGAGTTATTGGACAAATCCGGTTACGCCGCCGCTACTGAAGACCTTTTCACTCTCGTCTGGAAACCGTTTTCGAACCTACTGGAAGGCGCAAGCACTGTCTTCATCGCCCCCGACGGAAATCTAAATCTTGTTTCCTTCGCTGGCCTGACGGACGAAACCGGAAGATACCTGATCGAAAAGTATCCGATTCATTATCTATCTACGGGCCGTGACCTGATTCGACTGAAGCACAAGGAGCAATCTGGCACAGGTCTGCTGGCAATGGGAGATCCCGATTTTAATATGTCATTCGATAAGGGCGCTCCCTCATCAGTATCGGCGGCGATTGCGAATGTTGGGCTTCCGGCGTTTTTCTCGATTCGCAATGCTCGCTCCGGTTGTGCAGCACTGAAGGACCTGAAGGTGTCCCCACTTCCCGGAACTCGTTCGGAAGTAGGTTTTGTCACATCGCAATGGTCAGGGAATAACAACGAGCCAGTTCTCAGCTATTTGGGAAAGGACGCCATCGAAGATAATTTCAAGAGGGAAGCTCCCGGAAAACGAGTGATTCATTTGGCCACCCACGGTTACTATATATCAGAAGAGTGCAAGCCTATGCAGTCGCAACGAAGTTCTTTTAGCATGGAAAGCGGTTATGTCGGCGAGAATCCGCTGTTGCTCTCCGGATTCCTGCTCGCTGGTGCCAATCATCATGGTGAAGGAGCGAGCGATGCAAACCGCGAGGATGGAATTGTCACCGCTGAAGAAGTAGCCGGACTGAATCTTCGGGGTACGGACTTGGTGGTGCTTTCGGCTTGCGAGACCGGACTTGGAGAAGTCAAATCCGGCGAGGGTGTTTACGGTCTGCGTCGCGCTTTCCAGATGGCCGGAGCAAGAACAGTAATCAGCGCTTTATGGCCGATAGATGACAAAGCAACCGCCGAATTCATGGGGCAACTCTTCAGTGCAAAAGATGAAGCCATGCCGCAAACCATGCAGCGGATTGCCCTGAACAGGATCTTATCTCTGCGATCTGAAGGCAAGTCGGATCATCCCTTCTACTGGGCAGCGTTTGTGGCAACAGGAGACTGGAAGTTTCATTAATCGCGGAAGTGATGTAAGATTTTCCCCATTCCTGAAATATACCTAAAAGAACCAAACAATCAGCGTGGCAGTCTTGCCATATAAATCACAAACCGGAGGTCATCATGTATCGCGCAGTCAGTCTTTTTGTGTTATTCATCGTTCTTGGAGTTACCGTTGTGATCGCGGCACCCAAGGAGAAAGTGCCGTCAACTCCCTTACCCGCCACGACCATCAAGGTGCTTGCACCGAATGGCGGCGAGAAATGGGCTGAGGGTTCAATGCAACTCATCCGGTGGGAATTGGCCTCAGCGACCCCACCGGACAGTATTCAGATCACACTACTGCAGGAACTGGGCAAACCAGCCAAGAAACCGGGTTTCAGTAAATTCCATCTCGCCACGATTCTGAAAGCCAATCCCGGCCAATGGGAATGGGTCA
>JAGVEU010000330.1 GCA_020057985.1 Calditrichota bacterium
AAGACTCCCACTGATCCGGGAATGCTCTCATCATTTCCCTGCCGCAACAATTCCGTCGCACATTCGCCGTAGTAAACCACCGTCTCCGGCTGCGGCTGCACGCTCCTGAGCTGCGCCATCATCTCCACCGCTTCCTTCGGACTCTGCATGGATAGCAGAATCGCCGTGCGCTGTGTAGGCGCTGTTTCGAGAACAAGTTCAACCGAGAGAATAATCCCCAGCTTTCCTCGCGATCCGAACAGGAAACCACTCACATCAGGATGATGAGCATCGCCGATGTTATTGGAAGTTCGATAGAGCGTGCCGTCATAAGCCATCCAATCTATGGCCTGAACATGGGCAAGCAATCCGCCTTCGCTCCAATTCCGAAAACCCTCCCAAGCCGTTGCGATGAGCGCACCCATGCTCTTGTGTTGTGGAACCGGAAACAGCGGATGCCATCTTAGCCCCATGCGCATCAGATCAATCGCGAGCGATTCAGCCGGCAGACCTGCGTCCACCCGTGCGATCTTTGCGGTTTCGGAGAAGGCGGGGGACTTGCAGAATCGCGAAGTCAACACCAGAATCTGTCCACCGAGTCCATGCACTTTCACCGGCTGAAGTCCGGATGCCACAGCCACCTTCATCTCCTTTTCCGCTGCATACATAAACACATTCCGGAGTTCCTCTGCTGATGCAGGTTCAGCAATCAGTGCGGGAATATCCTCCTTCGTCAACCGACCGGAAAGCAGCTTTAGAATCTCCTCGCGATCCGAATGTAACCGCCCATCGCCGAGGGCCTTCCGCAACTTGCCATGTTTATCGAACAGGCTCATTGGGAGTCGGATTTCTTTTCTGTGGATGATTCTGTCTTCGTTGGTGACGGCGCCGTTGGTTTCTCTACCGGTTTTGGGCTGTCCGCGGCTTTCTTCTGGGCTTCCGAATTAGAGACATTAGATTTCTTGTAATCGGTGATGTAGAATCCTGAGCCTTTGAAAATCAGGCCGGATCCGCCGCTGATCTTGCGCTCGGCCTTGCCTCCGCAGAGCGGACAGATTTCAATCGGAGCATCCATCATGCTTTGGAACTCTTCGAAGCTGTGGTTGTTCACGCAGGCATATTCGTAGGTTGGCATAGTCTCTTTTTTTCCGATCAGAAATCATCCCGCCAGATCACGATTCGGAATCGTTGACTGGCCGGTTTGAGCAAGGTGAAGTATGCGAATCCGTTGAGCGCCGAGAGTTCATCGAGATTGAGTGTGTAGCGCGGATAAATCTCGATCATGCTATCGGCAGCCGCAAGTGATTCGACAGAGTCGGGCAATTCACCCCAGATGAGCGAGATGTTGTGGAAACTGCGAAACATTCGGGCCGTGGCGCGAAGATCCGTGTCGCGAAACCAGCCTTCCATCCGCTGCAGTTCAGCATCATAGTATTGAAACTGGAATTGGTCATCCAGCAAATCTGCGTATTGCAGCGAGTCGCCGAGTTCATAGGCGAGTTTGAAGTTTTGCAGCAACTCACCCACCGTTTGTGCTTCCGTCCAGGGTGTAGAAGACCCTCCACTTCTTAGCGCCGGCGCAAACGGATTGACACAGCCGCAGATCAGTAGAGCGATGACAAGGAGAATGGCTGTCACCTGACCGATGATTTCAGATTGCTCCACGTGTTTGAGGCCTCGGCTCGAGTGTCGCGCCACTGAGTAATTTGCCAATACCCGTCGCTTCCTCTGCGCAAGATGAACTGCGCTGATCCGGCCATGAGCCGTGGCGAACCCGGCCACTTGAGTTGCGCTTGCAATTGGTAGGTGGCGTTGATCTCCAAAGAGTCACCATGATCCGAGAATAGAGTGTCGCTGAAGATGACTTTAAGTGTACTATCCTTGTGCAGAGTGCTATCGCTAAACAGCTTGTCGGCGTGGTTCATCTCCTTCGCAAAGCTCCAGTCTTGGAGACCCGGATCCGCAGAGAGTGCCACGTTATCGGCATCGAATCGGAAGTTCGCGGAATTAAAGGAGAGCAGGTAATAGTCGGATCTATGCGCCGATAAGGCCCGCGATAGATTGGTGAGCACCATCTCAGGCTCCATCGGAGTCTCCCATACGAGCGGCCCTGAGTCGGGAGGATCGGCATCCCGTGTTGAGAACAGGCCACACCCTGAAAGTAGAGACAATATTACTGCCAACACGATCGCTTTGTGTCTGTCAGACAAGTGCATTCTATCTTACGAGAAAATAAGTGACAATCAGAACCGGCATGAGAAAAGGCAAAGTATACTTGTAAATGTACTCGAGGAACATCGGCGTTTTTACTCCGCTGTGATCGCAGATGGATTTCACCATGAAATTCGGTCCATTGCCAATATAGGTTGCAGCGCCAAAGAACACCGCCGCGATGGAGATTGATCTGAGCATGTGGCTATGAGTTTCGATCCACTGCAGGATATGCACCTTGTCATCCACCGCATAACCTTCAAGTCCCATGGCCGCCGCAAGAAAATTCAAATAAGACGGCGCATTGTCCAATACCGATGACGTTGCGCCGGTCGCCCAATAGAAACCGCTTGCTGTGGTCAGTCCAAGCAGCGAAGCATTAGCCGAGAGCCAGTCCAGTGCAGGGACCATCGCCGCGAAAATGCCGGCAAAGAGAATCGCAACTTCCTTGATCGGATGGAAATTGAAGTCGTTTTTCTCATGCACAGATTTGGGAGTAGCAAAGTAAGAACCGACCGCTGCGGCAAACATGGAAACCTCGCGAATCCACACAAGATTTTCAGGAAGGAATGCCGCGCCAAGCACTGCCGCAAGAATCAGTCCGAGGAACCAGAAGTTCCGTTTTCCTTCGATCACAATTCGATCCGGAGCCGCTGCGATTTTCTGCTCGGGCTT
>JAGVEU010000516.1 GCA_020057985.1 Calditrichota bacterium
GGCATTGTTCAGAAGGGAGATTGGCTCTATTTTGCGGACAGTGAAGTGAGTGCGCTGCGGAGAGTTAATATCGCCTCGCGCAAAGTAGAAACGCTGATCGGGAGTGGCTTATTCGACTTCGGGGATCAGGAGGGTGATTTGGATGGCGCACTATTGCAGCATCCGCTCGGAGTGGCAGTCTATGGAGAAGACATTCTTGTGGCGGATACCTACAATCACAAGATCAAGCGCGTTACTGAGTCCACACACAAGATTAAGACAATTGAGAACGGAGACCTTGAACTCTATGAACCGGGCGGGCTGTCGGTATACCGGGACATGCTCTACATTGCCGACACAAACCATGATCGCATTGTCGTATACGATCTGAACACCGGATCATGGCACGCACTCAAACTCAAAGGTCTGCAGGTTGAAGCTATGCGTCAGATGGACATGGCCGACGTTCCAGAACAAGAGATCGCTTTGCGAATTTCCGGTGATCTGATCCTGCGACTCAGTGCTGATTTTCCAGACGGTGTGTATCTCAACAAAGAAGCCCCCATCAACTACACCTTCATGGGGCAAAATGCGAGCATTGAAGGACTTGCCACTTCTCCCACATTGCCTGTCGAATTCAAAGTGCCCGCAGCCGATCTACTCGCGGGCAACACCTACCAAACCACCCTCACTTTCGCCTACTGCACCGACGGCAATATGGGTCTTTGCGTGCCGGTCACACTGGCCTGGAAGCTGCGAATCAAATCAGATCCCCAAGCTCCCAACGTCATCACGCTCATGGACAAGGTGAAGATTTCAATGTAATACAAGCTTATTCCGTTAATGCGAGAGAAATATTTTTTGACCAAACGAACTGGATTACTTGAATAAAACTATAAACTTCAAACTTGATAACAAGACCGGAGGCACGGAGATGGGATGGGCGGGCGGTGGCAGTGGGTTAAAAATGCTGCACTAATGTAACCAATGTTCGGGCCAATGTCAAGGGGGAAATTGAATATTTGTGCAAGTGTTTGTGGTATCTGAGGTTAGGGACTCGGATGCTGTTGGCTTGAATGGCGGATGTAGTTGACTGGACGGGAGTTGGGAGATTGGGAAAGATGGTGCGAATGAAATTGGGAGGGCAGAAAGAGAGGCATTGTAGAGACGCTCAGTCACTGCTGGGATGAGGAAAAGCATGGAGAAAGCCGTCGATGAGCTCACCGGCCTTTTCTTTTCCTTATCCATGAACGAAAAGGCAACCTGCACCTTGAATCATCGTGTCGCACAGCTCACGGAGCAGTCTTTGCACAGCGGAAACCCATATTGTTTTGAAATGAAGTTGGGCTTATCCAATTTCTGAATGCGGACTCAGCCGTGATCGGATCCCCATTCCACGCGCTTCCTCGAATTATTCTCTCCGGTCCTGGTGGATCATCAATCCATGCAGAGCCGTTCGACGGTGCAGCAAGGTATGTCCAGTGGAAGTTGTCTTCACACCATTCGTAAACGTTTCCAATCATATTGAGACAACCAAATGGACTCGCTCCACTCGCGAGGCTATCAACCGGGTATGGATAGCCTCCACTTATATTAGCTCTCGATCCATCCCAAGAGTTACCCCAAGGGTAAACAAGGTTGCTGGACCCTCTTGCCGCAAATTCCCATTCAGCTTCCGTTGGTAGCCGCTTTCCTACCCAGAGGGCGTAGTCTTTAGCATCCTGCCAAGTGACATTCACAATCGGGTAATTGGCGTAGGTAGGATCTGTGAAATAATCTGGCATAGAGTTAAAGTATGGGTTAGGAGGATAATCTCGTGGTGGACACTGCATGTCGCAGAAGGCTTTGTACTGGGCATTCGTTACTTCGTGCCGGTCGACATAGAATTCAGGCACCGTTACGGGATGTATCGGTTGCGTATATGGCCAAGTATTGGAACCCATTGAGAATGTGCCCGCTGGAACGAGTATCATTCCGCCTGTGTCCAGCGCGGCTGCAGCTACCACTACATAGAAGCGTTTGTCGTGTTGTGAAAACGGGTCTATGTCCACAAATGTTGTGTCATTTGTCGTTCCGAGCAACGTGAGTGGAGCTACAGAAAAGCCCTGTACGGTGTCTGCGTACATACTGTAGCTCGTCGCACCGGGAACCGGAGACCAAGAAAGACAAATATCCGCGCCAGAATTAAACAGCTGAATCACTAAATCCTGTACCGACATTCCCAGAGGCGGTGCGTATATTATGGAGTCAACAGCAACCCCTGACTGACCAGCAGAGTTTCTTGTTTTCAGATAGACTCTCTTGGTGCCGGGTCCGGAAGAGAGCGCAAATGTAGCAGTGGAAGCATATAGTTCCCAAGCTGCCCCCTCAAAGCTCGGACCCTCACTTGCCATGAATTCGGTAGGGAAATGCATGGCAGCGATGTTCATCGTTACTAAGTTGCAGCTCGTTGAATCTTCACCTGCGTTCAGTCCGAAACTCACAATAATCGGTGGTTGAACAAAAGCTGTTCCGAGCGGACTTTCATAAGCTCCGATATCGGCAATCGTCCCTGTCGGGTCAGGTCGAAGATTTCCTTCAATATCAACGGGAGGGGCAAATGAAGGAGAAGCAGCTCCAATGCAGTGGCTTGCACTATCTAGGCGAAAGTTTTGCTCTCCCGTGTCCACAAACGTGGGATTCATAAAAATATTGAAATAGCTGTCGCACGGATCACCGTTTGCGTTTGCGTCTGCAATAACTCCGAAGAGCAGTTCGTCAAATATGCCACCTCCTTGCAGGTCTACTGTTTCGTTTCCATAGAAACAGCAATGCGAGACTTCCAGATCCTCTGGTAGGTCAACTTTTTCCGCAAATAGACCAACTCCGCCCCACCCGCCCCACTCGTCGATAACGGAATGAGTGTAAGCAACAATCGAGTTGTTTAATTGCAGATCCGAGTTCCATCTCACGTATATGCCTTCAGGCGTGTTGCCCACAAACGTACAGTTCGAAACGTGTGCTGACCCTTCGCCCATTTCAAGGTCGCCGACAAGCATCCCTCCGCCTGTCCCGGAGCTATTGTTATAGTGTTTCTTAAAAAGGTTCCGACATGTTGAGTCGGAATGTCCGTTTGGTGCGTATCAGGGGGTATGAAAGCCATAAAACCCACCCAAGACGA
>JAGVEU010000238.1 GCA_020057985.1 Calditrichota bacterium
CCCCAAGCCTGTTCAGTGTTCCAATCGGAAACTTCTTCATCTCCGCTTACCTCGACGGCTTTGCAACTGCTTTCCCGTCGCGATGGAACATCAATCTCGCTGCCGGCGATACAGTGACTATCACACCAATTTTCGTCGCCACCCCCGTTGGCGTATCGCCCGACAGCCTTGCTCCAATATTCTCGCTTCCGAGCGATAGTTTCACGCTGGGGCGCACGTTTTCACTTTCTCACTATCGCGGCAAGGTTGTGCTTGTGAATTTCTTCTATCGCGACTGCTCCGCATGTAATCACGAATTTCCTGGCATCCAACGAGTGTATGCAGATCCTGAGTTCAACGGTCAGATTGAATTCTTCGGAGTAGATCCGTATGACGGGCCGTCGCGATTCTTTTCCTATCGTGAGGAAAGACAGCCAACTCTGACCTTTCCACTCCTATATGACTTTCCTGCACGCAGCGTCGAATCCTTGTATCGGATCTTAGGTGCTTATCCATGGAACATCCTGATTGACCGAACCGGCAGAATCCGCTACAGGTACCAGAGCACAACTGAGGATGGATTGCGCGCACAAATTCGGGCATTGCTTGCTGAGGACAATTGACATAAACGATGAAGGCACTTCTTTTGACGGAGGAACTATGATTCGAAAAGTTGCTTATCTCATTATTGCAGTCCTGACTGTCTGCATCTCTGCAGCGGGACAGTCATTCACATTTGTCCAGAATGATACGTTGCTGACATACTCAGAGGGTAACCAGGCGTACGCATTCCATGGAGTTGTTCATAATCTCCTTCCTGAGGAGCGAACGCTTATATTCAAACTGACTCCTGTGGTTTTTCCTGACACCGGCCGATGGGCGAGTATCTGCACGTGGCGCGGCTGCTACCCGCCGAGATCGGGAGATCAATCAGTCGGCGAAACATATACTTCGCTGCAGCTTGACACGGCAGTACAGTTTGACATCTATCCCACGATTGATCCCGGTGAAGAATCGCCAATCACCGGCAACTACTCGTTTATGTCTTCCGTGTATCCTTCCGAGCATCCGGAGCAGTCCATCACCTACCTGATGAGACTTGAAGAGGCGCAGGGAGTTGTCACATTGAGATCCAGCCTGCTTCCGAATGGTCACGACGTGATCTCTAACTACCCAAATCCATTTAATGGCGAAACCACGATCTCCTTCACAGTCTCAAAGGCAGGTCCTGTAAGCGTCTCTGTGTTTGATGTTGCCGGTCGTCATGTGACAGACTTGGTTGCCGGAACGTTTCTGTCTGCCGGACAATACTCGCTTCACTGGAATGCACTCTCGAGCGGCAGTAATGTTCTCGCATCAGGCTCGTATTTCGTCCAGATCAAATTATTGGATCATGTTCGCGCTCACCGTTTGCTCTATGTTCGCTAAGCGCTGAGGGATATGAAAGTGAAGATGAAACGTCTGCTGCCATTGTTCGCAATTATCTGCTTCGTAGGTCATTCAAATCTCGCTCTTGCCGATAGCCGTGATTGGACACTCAAGGATATCAAGGGAGAGAAATTTGAACTCTCTGCATACCTGAATGAGGGCCCGGTTCTTCTGGTGTTCTGGGCAACTTGGTGTGCTCCTTGCAAGAGGGAAATGGACCGCTATCGCAAGTATTTTGATTCCCTCGAAATGCGCGGTGTTAAGGTGCTTGCTATCTCCGAAGATAACCAAAAATCTCAGGCCAAAGTAAAGCCCTATATTGAATCGAAAGGGTATAAGTGGCGAGTTTTACTTGATCCAGACGGTCAGGTGCTGAAGCGATATGGTGGTACTTCGATTCCCTATACAGTACTGCTGGACAAATCAGGCGCATCGAAGTTCAAACTTCATGGCGCGCTCAAGGACGAGAAGACATTGAACGATCAGGTGGATGCGCTATCAGGTACCTCAAGTGAGTAGATTGCTTCTTTCTTCGCTTGCAGCACTTTTTCTCACCGCATGGATTGTATATGCAGAACCACCAGACATTGAAATTGAAGGCTCAAACATCTTGCGATTTGACGAGGGCGATGAGGTCAGCGCAAGGTTGGGCGGCAGCAAATATCCTGACAACACGATCGCACGCCACTTTATCGAGAATCGCCTACGCCTCGATGTCTATCGCGGCAATCTTCGTGTCGGCGGGCGACTGCTGTATTTTCGCCCATCCACTGCAGACATTCAGCAGTACAATGTTGAAGATGTTGCCAAGTTCGACAAGCGCTATGTAGAAGCCGCACTCGATCCAATCAAGCTGCGACTTGGACATTTCAGCGATCTATGGGGTCATGGTCTTGCCTTGAGCTTGTTCGAGAATCGCGATCTCTATTTCGATACAGAGCTTGACGGTATTCGTGCTGAGTTGGATGCCGGGCCAATCACATTAATAGGATTACGCGGAAGTTCGACAAAAGGGTATTTCGTACGCGAGGCCGATGTCACTGGAGGTCGAGTCGCCCTGCAAGCTCTTGGTCAGGGGCTTGGATTCAACTACGTGTTTGTTGATAGCGGGGCATACAAGGAGTCTCACGTTGCGAGCTTTGACTGGCATTTGACCTATGGCATAGCAACGTTCAGTGGCGAACGAGCCTGGAGTTTTCTGCTTGATAAGCCTAAAAAATCCGGACATGCTACTTATCTCAATCTTGTGTTAAGCAAGTGGAACTGGTCCTTGCTCGCTGACTACAAGGACTACAACTACCGCATGAGCCCAAGCGAGATACCCTTTCAAAATCCGCCGACTGTCTATCGTGAATATGGTCCGCGACTTCTTCAGGGTAGGGAACCGCATTTGTTCCATATTCCTGACGACGTGGGGTATCAAGTCGAATTATCCGGAAAGGTAACTCAAACGACTTTCACGACGCTTCATTACAATGCGGGTAGCCTTCATCATCCTAACCAAGGCGGAATCCCGCGTCCAACTCTCCAACAGGATGACGGAGCCTATTGGGAGACTTTCGTGAGCGTGGAGCAAACACTTCCGAAAGAGCGAACCCTATATGTTGAGATCGGCTCCAACGAAGATGCAAGTACTGTTTGGCAGAAGAGAATGTGGGGGCAGGCAAAGTTCTCTACACCCGCGTTTCAAAAACATGAACTCAGCCTTGAAGTTGAAGCTCTGCAAGTTGAAGATCGAATAGCCGAGGATCGAAAACACTTTGACCATCTCTATTCGGTTGGATGGGATAATCGAAACAACCTTTCTCTCGAATTCTCCTATCAATTCACGGACGACAAAGAGTTGAAGGAACGAGAGGGCGATGGGTGGCCTTCTGCCGAAGCTGCACTCACTTTGGGCAACGGCAAACACCGGATGATTCTCTTCTACGGTCGCGAACGCGGCGGTCTCAAGTGCTCCAACGGCGTGTGTCGCCCTGTGCAAGCCTTCTCCGGACTGCGGTTGACACTCGAAAGCACACTCTGAGATCGTGACAGACACTGAAGATCCGCGCCGCACACTACCTGCGGTGGATTCAATTCTC
>JAGVEU010000457.1 GCA_020057985.1 Calditrichota bacterium
CACGGATCATGTATCCACGATAAGGCCGGAGGGAATCGGGCGCGGGAGTGAATATCCAGGGAGCGAATGAAAGTCCTTCAGTGGGAATACACTCCGGGTCATTGCAACTTCCTGAACAACCTGCCGTGAATGTAACGACGGGAATGTTGTAGGGATAGTATACAGGAACCTTGACCAGCGTAGCGGCGCTGAGATCAAACGTGACACAAGCCTGAACGTCCTGTGGCGCTGGAAAATGTGGATTACTCGGAATCAATACAATTTCGCTGTCAGGATTTGCGCACGATGCCCCGACGCACGGAGTGCATACCCACTGAGTGAATTGGAAGCCAAAATACCCCGGCATGTCAATTGTGATGACTTCACTCTCATAGTGCTGTGAGATACTGTCCGCGCAATACACCCGCAGATAGTAGAAAGGACTATCAGGAGGCTGCGAAAGGTTCAGCATCCAAAAGATTTCTAAATAGAATGTACCGCCGGGGAAGCCCAACGACTCACCGTTTATAGGGAAATTATTGAAACTGCAGCAGCCCGGCGCGTCACAACCGACCGGAGGTTGCTGATCGGTGGAATCCGGTCCGTTGCCATTTGCATCCCAAAAGATTCGAACAACCCAGCCATCGGGTAAACATGCCCCGTCGTTGCAACTATCCGTGAGCGCCACCTTTGTCCAAAAGGTGCAGAACGCCTGAGCAGAACACGCACTGCAACCGAGCAGCAGAATTGAAAAGAGAACGCAGATGACTTTCATCAGAAGATACTCCTTATGGTGATGTGAGAGGCTTAAAAGATCGGCGCGACCGGAGCACAGAAAAAATGAAGAATCGGCTGGAATACGCGCCCAATCAATGCACGTGCGTAGATATTATGTAGGATAATATAATGAAAAAGGGTTCGGTTGTCAAGAAATTTTGTTCACTCTTTGCTAACGATACGTGCATCCAGAATGATTATCTATAGTACTTATCGAAATTGGATTGCGACTTAACTCACCAACCCCTGCAATTACTAGCCAGCACCGTCCCCGGTGCTGGTCTTCAATCCGATCCGAATCTGAGATTACAACTCACTTTCGGATGCCTCCATGTCCTCAATAGCTGACTAAAAAAGAGAGGCACACCTCTCGACATGCCTCTGCAATTTTAGCTAAGTCTAATCTGAAATTGAACATAAGGTCAACTCCATATTCAACAAGTACTTAGATCATTACTAATTATTAATTATCAATTTAGAAAGTGAAACTTTCTCTTGACAAACCCGTTCTGAACATATATATTAATCCTCGACCGTTTGTTTGAGGTCTTCGATTCCTAATTCCTAATTCCTAATTCCTCAAGCGCCTCAAGGTATCCCCCAATCCCCTTCCCAACGATCTGTCCCGCGCAAACCGGTGCCACCAACGAAACCTTGCGAAACTCCTCGCGCTGCGAAATGTCCGACAGATGCACCTCAATGGTCGGAACTCTTACCGCTGCAATCGCATCCCGAATCGCAACCGATGTATGAGTGTAGGCGCCCGGATTGATAACAATTCCATCGGCCCAGTGTCGCGCCGCGTGAATTAGCGAAATCAGTTCCCCCTCCACATTGCTCTGACGAATCAGCAAATCAATCTCGTGCGATTCCGCAAACTCACGCAACTGAGCCACCAGATCTTCATACGTATCCTGTCCATAAATCTCCGGCTCGCGCGTTCCCATTAAATTCAGATTCGGCCCATTCAAAACGAGAATCCTAATTCTCTGTTTGCCGCTTGCCTGAACAGTTCCCTTGCCTGCCACATCACAGAGCCACTCAGCAGTCTCGCGGATCAGTTCCGGCGGAATATCTGTTACGATTTTGGCTTTGCCGATGTCTTCCAGAAGAACCCAGTTGAGTTTTCCCGCTTGATGTTTTTTGTCGTGCAGGAGCGCTTCAAGCAGTTCATCGGGTCTGATTTCTGCAAAGGGAATTGCCACTTGTGAGAGTATCTCTTCGATGGATCGAGCTACCTTCTCAGCAAGGAAACCAAGCGATTGTGAGAGCCGAATAGCTGCTCGCATTCCTAAAAAAACTGCCTCGCCATGCAGAAATGTCGAGTAACCACTAACCGACTCCAGCGCATGGCCAAACGTATGACCAAAATTGAGCAAGCGTCTCAACCCGGCTTCCCGTTCGTCTTGCGCGACAATTTCAATCTTAACCCGCGCGGACTTTGGAATGATTTGCACTGCTGCCGATCTGTCCCAGTTTCCGAGATCCGCGCCGTGTTCTGCTATCATATTCCATAGTTCTCCACCTGCCAGTAATCCGGCCTTGACTACTTCGGCTGATCCGGCTGTCCACTGACGATGCTCTAAGGTGTCGAGTAGCTTCATCGGAGCAAATACAGCCAGCGGTTGATGAAACGCACCGATTAAGTTTTTTTCCAGCGGATGATCCACTCCGGTCTTGCCGCCGATTGCCGCATCCACCATGCCAAGCAGTGTTGTCGGAACTGCAATCCAGTCCATTCCCCGTGAATAAATCGCCGCCGCAAATCCGGCAACATCCGTCACAACTCCGCCCCCAAGTCCGATGACAAGATCATCCCTCGCAAATTTCTCCAACGCGAGTGAATCCAGCAGCGAAGAAATCCGGGCAAATGTCTTCTGCGACTCGCCCGGAGGAAAAGTGCTCGTGACAACCTCAAAGCCCTTGCGAGTCAGAGTCTGCACAAACGCTTCAGCATAGTGCAATGCTACCAATTCATCAGAAACAAGCAGCACCCGTGGTCGTCGTTCTTTCAGCAACTCGACAACCTGCTCCGCCGCCCACTCTATTCCTTCGTCTGAAAATCGAATTGGATGCTTATCCTGTTTCCCTCCGTTAACGGGGGGATTAAGGGGGGTTCTTGGTGTCAACTTACTTTCGGGAACCACTATTTTCTAGTCTCATTACAAGCGTTTCTGAAATCTGCTCCGAAGTCATATCAGGAGCCATATCAACAACAATCTGTGCTTTCAGGTATCGCGGTTCCCTTCTTTCAAGGAGTTCAGCAAGTCTGTGGCGTAGCAACTCAGGTGTTTCTGCACCGAGCAGCATCGGTCGGTTGTGCGTAATTAACTCTCTGCTCATGAGCAGATCCACGTTTGCGCGAAGATAGATAAGCGTTCCTGTGCGATCAACGAAACCGAGATTGCTGTCACGCTCCAAAGCTCCTGCGCCAAGTGCCACAACTCCCTCTGTCTTGCGCTCCAATGAAAAAAGGGCTTCGCTCTCTTTGTCACGAAAACCCTGCTCACCGAATGCAGCAAACATCTCAGGAATAGTCATTCCTGTTCGACTCTCTATTTCTGAATCCAAATCAACAAACGGGACAGAAAGTCGGTCCGCCAGAAGTTTCCCGATGGTCGTCTTTCCCACTCCGGTCATTCCTGTCAGAAAAATCAGTCCCACGGCTGTCCGGGTGAGGCGGCGATGTGAGCTTTGATCTCGCGCATCGAGTCACCACCGAATTTCTCCAGGAATGGATTCATTAGTGCCAGAAGCGCCATCGCTTCGCCGACTATCGCCGCCGCAGGTACAGCGCAGACGTCGCTCCGCTCACGCAATGCAACCACCGGTTCCTTTGAGGACATATCCACGGATTCAAGCGGTTGACCAAGCGTAGAAAGCGGCTTCATCGCGGCACGAATGCGTATCATTTGTCCATTACTCATGCCGCCTTCAATTCCGCCTGCGTTATTGGTCTCGCGGCGAATCGCTGCCCCTTCCGCCGTGAAGATTCGGTCATGCACTTCGCTCCCCTTGCGGTTTGCAACCTCCTCAGCCAGACCGAATCCCACGGACTTGATAGCATGAATGGACATCATGGCTCCGGCAAGAATTCCATCCAGCCGCTTGTCATAATGAGCATAACTGCCCACTCCAACCGGCAATCCAGCAATCACAACCTCGAAGATTCCCCCCACCGTATCGCCGTTCGTTTTCGCTTCGTCTATCACAGCCATCATTTTCTTTGCGGCCAGTCCATCGAGACAGCGAACAGGATTTTCGTCCGCAATACGACTGATCTCTACAGGACTTTGCATCGCGTCTGAGCTGTTCGCAGTCACGCCACCGATGTTCAATACATGACTGCCGACTGTGATTCCGAGTTCATAAAAGAACTTCCTGCAAATGGCAGCAAGTGCTACCCGCGTAGTCGTTTCTCGCGCTGACGAACGCTCGATGACATTGCGAATATCCGCATGTTGATACTTAATGGCGCCGGAGAGATCCGCATGACCGGGGCGTGGACTTGTCAGTGGTTCAGTTCGATTCTCCTTCGCAAGCGATTCGACTGCCATTCGCGCTTCCCAATTCGGCCAGTCTTTGTTTTCAATCAACAAAGCGATCGGTGAGCCGAGCGTCTCGCCGTATCTCACACCGACAAGAATCTCAGCGTGATCCCGCTCAATCTTCATGCGATCGCCGCGACCGTAGCCTTGCTGACGTCGAGTTAGATCCCGTGCGATTTCAATTTCGGAAATTTCCAAGCCTGCGGGCATTCCTTCAAAAATCCCAACAAGGCTCTTGCCGTGGCTTTCGCCTGCGGTCAGGTATCGAATCATTCTTGTTCAAGCCTCGGTAGAAGTTCTGTCATTGCCTTTTCAAGTGGAAACTGCCTGCCGCTCCACAATTCAAAACTTGCCGCTGCCTGCGCAAGAAGCATCAGCAAGCCGTTGGAGACCTGAGTGCCGCATGAGGCAGCCGCCGCAAGAAAGGACGTTTGTCGCGGAGCGTAAACCAAGTCCATCACATGAGCATTTGGCGCAAATATCAAGGGCAGTGGCAATGGACTTCCCGGAACTTTGTAGCTGCCGACCGGTGTGGCTTGAATGACCAAATCAAACTCGGGCAATATGGACGAAGCTTCCTGTGGCAGCGAATACGCGACATTGGCAAAAGCACTTGCCAGAACACTCGTTCTTTGTTTGGCTAAATCAATATCTCGAGCAGCCACAGTCACTGAGAGAGTCGGATAGGCCATGCTCAGAGCCAGCAAGACGGCTCGTGCTGCGCCACCACTGCCGATCACAAGCGCTTGCTGAAAAGCACGACCCTGACCGCGCACTTGGCGAAGTGCATTGCGAAAGCCATCCACATCGGTGTTTTCTCCATAGAGCTTGCCGTCTTTCCAATGAAGAGTGTTTGCGGCATCCGTCAACTTGGCCGGCTCCGAAAGAAGATCACAACAGCTTGCCGCCAGCGGCTTGTGAGGAGTCGTGACATTCAGCCCATCCCACCGATTCTTGTCGGATCGAATCAACCGCTCCGCTTCAACGTCGGATAAGTCCAGTAACACGTAGTCGCCTGACAAACCCGTCATGCGCAATCCCCACTCATGAATCATGGGAGACAGACTATAGGAAATTCCCTCGCCAAGTAAACCGAGCCTGTATCGCATATCACGGCTCCAGCTCAATGCAGCCCGGAGCGAGCCGCTCGAGATCCTTCCAGAAATCCGGATAGGATACGGCCACGCACTCAGCGTCTTGAATTATTGTCTTGCTGGTTGCAGCAAGTCCTGCAATCGCAAAGGCCATGGCAATGCGATGGTCATGTGCAGTTTCAATCTCCGCGCCCTGCAATTCCACCGGCCCTGTCACAGCAAAGTTGTCGCTCCAGACCTCCACTTCTGCACCCATACGAACTAGACCTTCAGTCATGCATTTCAGACGGTCTGATTCTTTCACACGAAGTTCCGAAGCATCCAAGAAAACACTTCTTCCGTTGGCAGCAGTAGCCAGTATTGCAAACGCCGGAATCTCGTCGATGAGTTTGATGGTCTCAGGAAACGCAACAGAAAAGGCCCCAATGGGGGAATAGGAAATCCTGCAATGAATAACATGCTCACCGTTCAGATGCGTTCGATTCTGAATAGCTATCATCGCGCCCCTTCCTCGGAGCAAGTCAAAATAGCTGTTGCGCAGGGGATTTGACAACAAACCCGGAAACTCGAGTTCGGAATCCGGAACCATCAAAGCGGCCGCAATCCAAAATGCCGCCGACGAGGGATCGGAAGGAATCAGCGCAGAAAGCGTCTTGCCGGTGAGTTCAACTTTCGTCGGATCAAGTGCAATCCAACCATTCGACCGCGGCGCAAGATTCAAAATGTGCTCAGTGTGGTTTCTGCTCATCGAGTTTTCGAAATAAAACGTCGACCCGCTTGCTCGAAGTCCTGCCAACAGAACTGCAGTCTTCACTTGCGCGCTGATTACCTGTGCGTGATAGATTATTCCCTGAAGGCTTCCACCGCGAATGTGCGCCGGAAGATGCCCATCCTGCAAATCAATCCGCGCGCCCATTTTGCGAAGCGGTTTCGCAACTCGTTTCATTGGCCGTCGCGAGAGTGATTCATCGCCGGTGAGCTGCCACTCCCCTTCGTGCCCCGCCAGAATTCCCATCAACAATCGCGAACAAGTGCCGGAGTTGCCGCAATTCAATTCTCCGGATTTGCAGCCTGCCTCACCCGAAATTTGCACTATACTTCCCGATCGCGCGACGGTCTTTCCCAATTGTTGGACACAGGCCAGCGCTGTCAGGCAATCTTCTCCGGTTCCATAGTTGGTGAGCGTGACGTCATCGCTCACAAACAGCGACATCAAAGCTCGTCGCTGCGAAATGGACTTGTCTCCCGGAAGCGCCACGAAACCGCGTAACGCATTTCGAGCCGCTGTGAGAATTGCGCGCCCCATAACCGTCTGCCTTATGGCTTTCGTCTGAATGTACGGCCCATCAATGGAGCGAGCTGTGACAACTCTCGCATGAGGGAATCTAATTGCTGCGGATAAAGCGATTGATAACCGTCCGACAAAGCGTGGTCAGGATCCGGATGCATTTCCACCATGATCCCGTCGGCGCCGGCTGCAATGGAGGCTCGCGCCAACGGGGCAATCATGTTTCGCCGGCCGGTTCCATGCGAAGGATCGGCAATTATCGGAAGATGCGAGAGTTCCTTAGCAGCGGGGATCACCGAAAGATCCAGAGTGTTGCGCGAAAAATCAGAAAATCCCTTGACTCCTCGCTCGCACAAGATCACACGGTAGTTTCCTTCAGCCAAGATGTACTCTGCTGCATTCAGGAGTTCCTCAAGCGTTGCCGCCGGCCCTCGCTTCAGCAAAACCGGTCTCTTGCTCCGTGCTACTTGCTTTAGAAGTGCGAAATTCTGCATATTGCGAGCGCCAACCTGAAGTACATCCACATAGGCTTCA
>JAGVEU010000265.1 GCA_020057985.1 Calditrichota bacterium
CCTACAAGAACTCGTGTCTTTCGACTTGCGAAAATAGAGAGAAACCACAGGTTTGAAGTTTGTCCGCTTCCTATTTCAGCAGCATCACCTTACGCAACGCAAGCGTTTTATTTTCTGTTTCAAGACGGGCAAAGTATAAGCCTGTTGTAAGAGTTGTCGCATCAAAGGTCTGTTGAAATCTCCCTGCTGAAGAAAATCCCTCAAACACCACACCGACCTGTTGACCAAGCACATTGTAGAGCGCAAGTTTGATATGGCTCGCACGCGGCACTGTCCAGGTGAAGGTCGTCGAGGGATTGAAGGGATTCGGGAAGTTCGGTTCGAGCGAGAATTCCTGCGGCAGCGATGCGGTGGGAATTTCAACCGCCGAGAGAATCTCCGTAGTAATCAACAGTGCTCTTCCCGCTTCAATGGGCGACCCATTCGGATCAAGCTGCATTTGAAATAGGTATTCTATCCCCACTGTGCCCGCTGCATTTTCCAGTCCAATCGCTCCTTCCGAATACCGCTGCAAATCCGCATATTGATACTTGATCACTCCATCATTGGTCGGAGTGGGCATGAACAGCGGATCGTAGAGCATCACTTGAAATGTGGCTGTGCAGGTGTTGAAGTACTCCGGAACATTGTACCACTCCACAATCACCCGATGATTGTCTGTATCCGAGTAATAGAGCACTCTGCCGCCATTCTGCGGAACCCAATCTTCAAAGAATGGAGCAACAAAGTTGTTCGGCGCGACTGCATTGGGAATCGGGTACGGTGACCATTCACTGGAACTGGAACTGCCCATGATAATGAAGCCGTTCGCCGCAATCGTGATGTTCGTGTAGTCCGCGCCATAAAAGCGGAACGTGAACGGCAGTGTGCGTGCCACGGTATTATCACCGCTCAGATTCAGATTTATGCCCGGCAAACCTCCCGCATTAGGATTGATCTCCACCCACTCATAAGCTGCCTGTGGAACATCGTAATTGTCATAGATGAAGTAACCGTAAGAATCCGGCCCTGTCGGTGCAGCGCGTGGTGAGAGCAATAATGCAATATCCACCTCTTGCGGCCCCGGTGTCAGCGCGTACTCTTCTCCGGAGACTTCCCACGGCAATGCTCCGGCATAAATGACATAGCTCCCCGAGTAGATATTCAGAGTAACACTTCCGCTTGCATTACTCACCGTATCAATCCCTGCTTCCGGTATCGAGATAGGCATCCCGGCAAGCGGTTGACCATTGCCACTGACATTCACAGTAAGCAGTGTGAACCCTGCCTGAATCATGGCAATGTCATGTTGCTCAGAGTCGCCGCCATCAAGATTCACCGTCGTTTGATCATCCATATAGCCGTATTTCTCCCAAAGAATCGTGTGCGCTCCCGGCTCGAACCACAATTCGTAATTGCCGAGGGCGTCTGTAAAGGCAGGGTTCGTTCCCGCTGAAGAAACCCGAACCCCGGCCAGTGGATTACCGGAGAAAGTGACGACTCCATAGACATGAGCGACCGAGGCAACTCCGAGGCTGCACGCCGGAAACGGACGCACCTTGCCAAATCCCCACGACATATCAAACCCGGGAGTTCCGGCATCAAGGGCGCCTTGTGTCAATAGCAGATAGGCTCGCTCGGGAGTAATTCCCGGAAAGACCGAGAAGATCAGCGCCAGCGCCCCACCGATGTGCGGAGTTGCGCCACTGGTGCCTGTAATTGTGCCACAACCTCCGTTGTAGTTCAAGGAAGCAACATTCGTGGGAGCGGCCAGATCCGGCTTCGCTAAACCCAGTTCGCTGCCTGCATGATACGGATAATCCCCGTAGTCAGTAGGATATTGATTCGGAGTGCCGTCAGGTGCGCAAAAGGGCATGCGTGGATCATCACAAACGTCTTCTCGCGACCAACCGGCCGGGCCGTGACCTGAGCCCGTATAAAGGCTACCATCCTGATTATAGCCGACAACAGAGACAATCGAACTGAGTCCGCCCTGCTGTTGATGCGCCGGAGTCATGGCTGGCGGCGGACAACTGGATGGAGCCGGAAGCACAGAACCCGGCGGGCCAAAGCTGCCATTGCCTGTGGAATTCGCATGAATCATTCCGGCTGCCAGTTCCATCTCGCTGACGATACGATGCGCCACATAGTTCGGACAATCGCGAACTTGCGTGGTGCAATCGGAGTGTTTGAAACTGAGGCTTGCCGACATCACCTGTGCGCCCATTTCTATGGCATATTGGCTCGCTTCCCAGCACGGCCCTTGCGCAAGAAAAGCTGAGAGTTCCATGAGTTTCGACCCGGGCGCTACACTGACCGTGTCACAGGGAGTGAAGTTGGCGCTGATCACCGAGCCGGTTTTTGTACCATGACCGATGGATGATCCGGCCTCTGGTGAGTCGGAAACGTCACTGTTGTCTTCATCAAAATCCCACCCGTAAAAGTCATCTATGTATCCGTTGCGGTCATCGTCAACTCCGTTTACTTCTGCAGCATCCCGGATTCCATTATGATTCAAGTCCTCACCCGGATTCACCCAAAAGTGGCCTTGAAAACCGGAGTGGTTCACGTCTGCGCCTGCGTCCTTGTGAGCCACGACAACTCCTGTACCATCTCCATAGGTTGCCCAGACCCGCGGCACTTCCATATCCAACAATCCCCAGCCATCATCGAGGGTGTTTTCATGGCGTGGGTCTCCGGCGATAAAGGTCACCTCGTGGAAAGTTTTGTCAAGCTCTCCAATCAGTTCGGCATCGGCAGTCATGCGGATGGCATTGAGAATCCATAAGGGTCGCAGAACTCCCACTCTTCCGTCTTTCTTTGCTTCTTGAAGCCGAGGCATTACTACGTAGCTCATCTCCGCAAAGCGGGCTTTGAGCGCACCAATTACGTACTGCCGACGCTGATCCATTGGCAGAGTCAGAGCCGTTGGATAAATGTCATCCATGCTTAAGCGGTGATCGAGAAACACCACCACCGGAATCTTCTCATTTGCCGTGGCCTTGGCAAGCATGTCATCGAGGGCCGGTGAATGCTCCGCCGCCGTGAGCAAAGCAACAACTCCCAGCGACCAAAGGATGGCCGGGATGATTGCGAGGTTGAACAAACGCTGGGGTTTCATGTCAAGTCTCCCGTGTATTTTAGTAGAGTGGCGAATTGTCTTTGAGTTGTGTATATTTCAGGCAAGTGAACAGCTATTCTAAATCGTCTCGATACGAGATTTGGGCGGAATGGCCCGGTTGGCCCTATCTTCTGATCGGTGTCACCGTCCTGCTCAGACTTCTGCATGTCTGGAACAGCGAGAGCAATCCGACGTTCTGGGCTCCGGCGGTAGATCCGCAGTGGTATGATAACGCAGCCATGGAGATCCTGCAAGGCAATTTCGGGCCATTTCCCTTGTTCCGCGCTCCGCTCTATCCCATCCTGCTGGCCGGTGTCTATGCGGTCTTTGGCCATGATCTGTTCGCCGCGCGTGTGCTGAATGTGCTGTTGCAGGCTGCCACTGTCTGGGTAATTCTGCGCGTGGGGCGGTCGTACTTTTTGGCTTGGGTAGGCATCGTCGCCGCCGCACTGTTCGCAGTGAACGGTATGACCATCTACTTCGCCGCTGAGATCGTCTCTCCCAGCGCAGAAATGCTTGCTGCTGCTCTGGTGATGTGGGCTACCTTTCGCCTGTTTCGCGATCACAGCCCCGCGGCAATAGCTCTGTGTGGCCTCACATGGGGCTTGGCAGCAGTTACCCGTCCGAATTTCTTGTTTGTCTTCCCGGTGGCCATACTCACGGTGTTTTTCGTATCGCGCATGGGATGGCTTAAGCGAATCGCCCTGTGGATTGTCTGTGCCGGAGTTCCAATCCTGCCCATTACACTCGCAAATATCGTCAAAGGTCACGAATTCGTAGTCATAGCCACTCAAGGCGGAGTTAATTTCTGGATCGGAAACAACCCGGAGGCCATCGGATATCTTTCCAGTCTTCCGGGCTACGGTAGCACATGGACAATGGCCGATGCCGCAGATGAGTCGCAGCGAGCCATGGGACGAAAACTGACTGAGGGCGAAGTCTCAGCTTTCTACACAAAGAAGGGACGGGACTTCATTACTGGTCAGCCGCTTCAGGCTCTGAACCTAATGATACGCAAGATTGGGCTGTTTTTCAACCATTTTGAGATTTCAAACAACAAACATATTGAGTATTTTTCGCGACTGTCTCCTTGGCTGCCGACTTTGCAGTGGCTCAATTTCGGCGTGCTCTTGCCTCTCAGCCTGCTTGGTTTTTGGGTCTTACGTACACGTGAGGAAATCAAGTTAATTGCAGGAATGACAATACTTTACATGGTGAGTGTCATCCTTTTCTTTGTGACTGCCCGCTTCCGAATGCCCATAGTACCGTGGCTTTGTTTGATCGCGGCAGTCGCTATTGTCTGGATAGTAGACTCCCTGCGACAACGCCTCTCTTGGCAACATTTCGCGCCTCTTGTCCTGATTATCCCCGGAGTACTGATCGCCTACACAACCATTTGGGACTTGCACGAAGCACCAATCGGTTGGGCGCGGTTTATGGAGGGCAACGCCTACATGAGACTCGGTCAGCTCGACTCGGCTCGAACCGCCTTCGAGAATTCGATCAGCTATTCTGAGGCTACTCCGCTTGCTTACTTGAACCTTGGCGTGATTGCATATCGCCACGGCAGATTTCAAGAGGCGAAACAACGCTATGAGGATGCCTTGCTGGCAGATCCGAACTGCAATCTTGCTCTGAATAACCTCGGTACGATCTACGAATCGCTCGGCGATACTACGCGCGCCATCGAGTACTATCGCCGCGCGCACCTGCTTCGTCCCTATGAACCCGATGCGCGAATCAATCTTGCCGGAACCTATTTTCGTCAGGGAACAGCCGCGCTCAAGAGTGGAAGCGACTCACTCGCGATAGTCCTGTTAGATTCTTGCGTTCAGATCAGTCCCACTCCCGCCGCTTACTATAACCTGGCCGTTGCTCTGCTGGGTCAGAGTGGCCGGACACAACGCGCCCGGTACGAACTCGACAGGGCGCTCGATTTGGATCCGGACTATACACCGGCGCTGAAACTTAAGGCCATGATCAGGGACTCTGTCCAGTTCTTTTCAAGAGATCCTTCGCGGGAATAAAGGCGCTGTCCAGTTCCTGCGACGTCATGAACTCCCGCGCAGCCTCTGCGTGATTCCCCATCGCTCCGAAAATAAGCGCGAGATCGTAATGTCCTTCCGCACCGCTTGGTTTGAGTTCAACAGCCTCCTGTTGCAATCTCAGCGCTCGCTCTAAGTTCCCTTCCTCCAACAGTCTCTCCGCTTCATCCTGCAGAATTTTCGACCATAGCGTGTCTGCGCGATTCATCATCAGCTCGTAGATTCGCCATTTCGTCTTGTAGAGCGAGCCGGCTTGCACAATGGTCATCTTGCTTGGCCGCACCGGCCCTTCGATCGGAAAAGCGGACACAAAGAGCCGGTCGGCGCCGTC
>JAGVEU010000400.1 GCA_020057985.1 Calditrichota bacterium
AAATGCTGCCAAACTCAGCGGACAATATCGCCGGTATGATCGCAGGTCTCTGGAATGATCTCGGCTACCGCAGCGGGGAAACCGGCCAGTATTGTTACTTCTACGATACGAATACAAACCGTTTCATCGTGGAGTGGTATCAAATCCATGACTGGTCAACAGGGACTTTCAGTGAGACATTCCAGATCCAGCTCTTGAATCCGACAGCCTATCCGACTCCGACGGGTGATGCTGAGTGGCTGCTGCTCTATCAGGAAGTTTCGACGCAAAGCCTCGGTTCAACCGGCGCCACCATCGGCATGGAAAGTAATGCTCAGACAAATGGGTTCACGTATCTTTTCAACAGCAGCTATACTCAGGGCGCTGCGCCGGTGGGGCAGGGTGTGGCCATCAAAATCACGACCATCGAGCCCACAATTCTCGATGCAGATATTCGTACAGTTCCGATTCCGCAGACCTTAGAACTTGCGCAGAACTACCCTAACCCATTCAATCCGGAGACCACCATCGAATTCGCGATTCCCAAAAACTCTTTTGTTAAGCTCGCTGTGTTTAATGTGCTCGGACAGAAAATTGCGACTCTTGTAAATAGAGATCTAACAGCCGGAGTATATCACGAGCAGTGGCATGGGACTGCGGATTCAGGAGTAACTGCATCGAGTGGCATTTATTTCTACAGATTGGAAACTGCACAGGGCGTCATTTCCCGCAAGATGATTCTCATGCGGTAGGAATCAATACCAAATTATGTTCTGCGAATTCATCAAAGTAATTCGCTTGCGTCAGAAATAACTCGAAACAAAAAACAATAGAACGAAAGGAGATTGACACAAAATGGCAAAGAAGTGGACACCTTCAGAGGAGAAATTCCTCCTTGACAACTACGGCAAAGTTCCTATGGCTGAGCTTGCCGACAAATTCGGAGTGACAAGAAAAGCGATCAGCGCCAAGCTCGACAAACTGCGGCAGACTCATGGCATTGATCCGGTTGGCGCCCGTGAGCGAGCCGCTCAGAAAACCGGCAAGCCAGCGATCCCCGGTTCTCCGCCTCCGGCGCCGGGCGGAGCAATTCCTAGACCGCTGCCCAAGCGCGAGGAACTCCGCGCTCCTCAAACTGAAGTTCTGGATACGCAAGCGCCGGCCAACAAAATTGCCTCAGGAATGGCGGTCAAGACTGAGAAGGGTTGGCATCCATTGTACGTGGACAAGAAGAAAATCGGTAACTAACCGGTTTGTATAGGTATCCTACGCGGGCTTCCATAGTCAGAATTTGCTCTGACCGTGGAAGCCCGTCGTTTACTATGTAATTCTCAAAAGCAAGTTGTGATGTTACTCGCCGAGTTCTGTCACTACTAGGCAGTACCGTCCTCGGTGCTGCTCCGTGACGCAAGAGAATTTGTGATCGTACCTACGTTCGGGTAGAACCTACGCCGAGCAGGGTTAAGGTCCTCCGCAACCCTGCCGGAATCTTTTGTCGGATTGTTTTCGAGAACTGCTATATTGTCAAATTAATTCATCCCACTAAAACTTTTGCACGCTCCTTCATGAATTCCGCTGAGAGAATACTGGCTCTAACTCAAGGTTATCCCGAGCATGAGCAATTGATTTTCCTAACCGCGCTTTCGGTGATGTGGCTTGAGCCGCAGAATCCGGAGTCACAGCGTCTGCTTGAAGTATACAAAGAGCGGAAGCATGATTTAGTTGCCTTGCGCGAGACTGCCTTGCAACTTTCCATTCTGGCCGGTTTTCAAACTGCACTCGAAGCCGCTTTTCAGATCCACGACGTCTATGGCAACGGATTGCCCGCGCTTGAAGAAGAGATCGCTCATGCAGATGCTGATTTGTGGTTTCAACGTGGTCAAGCATTACAGGTGAAAGTCTATCGGGGTAATACCGAGAAGCTCAATTTCAATCTGCAGAAACTTTCGCCCGAGCTTGCCACATGGACTGTGCTTGTGGGTTATGGATTGGTGATGTCAAGATCCGGCCTGCCGCGTCACTGGCGTGAACTCTTCGAAATCGCCGTTCTGGCCGTTCAAGGATTTCCCCGTCAACTTCACTCTCATTTTCGTGGAGCCAGAAACCTCGGCGCAACGGATGACGAAATCGAACTTGTGCTACGAACAATCGAGGGTTTCATGTCCGAGCCGCGCAGCAAGTCAGCATGGCAGATTTGGCAGAAGACAAAATAGCAATCTCTGCCATATTGGCAGACATGAGACAAGCACGAACCGCTTGATATGCACTTATCCATTGTTATCATTGCACTTAAATAGTCTGGAACAATCCTTGCAATAATGATGTCCAAGTAGTATGTCTGCAAATAGCGTACTTCAGTTCTATAATATTTCTCGAAAGTGGATTGCGATGTTGCTCGCCGAGCTGAGCTATTACTAGCCAGCACCGTCCTCGGTGCTGGTCCGCAACCCATCTGGAATCCGTGATCGCAACGCACTTTCGGGATGAGCTATACAAATAACATTCAGTATTTCAGCTTTTTCTTAGGAGTCATAAATGTCAAAAATTATCGGAATAGACCTCGGAACCACCAACTCATGTGTCGCTGTCGTTGAAGGCAGCGAACCGGTGGTGATCCCTAATGCAGAGGGGGCGCGAACAACTCCCTCAGTGGTTGCGTTTGCCAAAACGGGCGAACGATTAGTGGGTGCAGCGGCCAAACGTCAGGCGGTTACGAATCCGCACAAGACCGTTTACTCTATCAAGCGATTCATGGGACGGAGGTTGCATGAAGTCACCCACGAAATGAAACTCGTGCCCTACACGGTTGTTGGATTGGGAGATGAACTGGCGAAAGTCAAGATTGATGACAAGCAGTATACACCGCCCGAAATCTCGGCCATGATTCTGCAAAAGATGAAACAAGCTGCCGAAGATTATCTGGGTGAGAAAGTTACTAAAGCAGTTATCACGGTTCCGGCTTACTTCAATGACGCGCAACGCCAGGCGACGAAAGACGCCGGTCAGATCGCGGGGCTTGAAGTGCTCCGTATTATCAACGAGCCGACGGCGGCTGCTCTTGCCTATGGTCTTGACAAGAAGAAAGATGAGACCGTTGCAGTGTATGACCTTGGCGGTGGGACGTTCGATATTTCAATTCTTGAACTGGGCGAAGGTGTCTTTGAAGTGAAGTCTACGAATGGTGACACTCACCTTGGCGGTGACGATTGGGATCAGCGCTTGATTGACTATCTTGCCGACGAGTTTAAGAAGCTCGAAGGCATTGACCTGCGCAAGGATCCAATGGCTCTGCAACGACTAAAGGAAGCATCCGAGAAAGCCAAGATCGAGTTGTCTGGTTCGACCCAAACACAAGTGAATCTGCCCTTCATCACAGCCACGAACGAGGGCCCCAAGCATCTCGACATGCTGGTAACACGCGCAAAGTTTCAGGAAATCACGGAGGATCTTTCGCAGCGCAGTATGGAACCGGTTCGGCGGGCGCTGAAGGATGCAAAGATGAATCCGTCGGATATTGATGAAGTGATTCTGGTCGGTGGTTCCACCCGGATGCCGCGCATCATTGATCTGGTCAAGGAGTTCTTTGGCAAGGATCCCCATCGCGGCGTGAATCCCGATGAAGTCGTTGCGGTGGGTGCCGCAATTCAAGGGGGTATTCTCGCCGGTGATGTGAAGGATGTATTGTTGCTCGATGTCACTCCGCTTGCACTCGGAATTGAAACTCTCGGCGGTGTGATGACCAAGCTGATCGAATCCAATACCACGATTCCGACCAAGCGCACCGAGATCTTTTCCACGGCGTCAGACAGCCAACCCTCAGTGGAAATTCATGTGTTGCAAGGGGAGCGTCCGATGGCCGTGGATAACAAGACCATTGGCCGTTTCACACTCGACGGGCTTCCGCCGGCTCCCCGAGGTATCCCGCAAATCGAAGTCTCCTTCGACATTGATGCCAATGGCATTCTCTCGGTTCATGCCAAAGACAAGGCCACCAACCGCGAGCAGTCTATTAAGATCACTCATAGTTCCGGTCTCTCCAAGGAAGAGGTCGAGCGCATGAAACGCGATGCCAAAGAGCACGAAGCCGATGACAAGAAACAACGCGAACAGGCCGAAATTCGCAATACCGCCGATGCGATGGTTTTCCAAACCGAGCGCCAGATCAAAGAACTCGGAGAGAAGATCACGGGTGACAACAAAGCCAAACTCGAAGCCGCCGTCGAGCGCGTGAAAGCCGCCCTGAAAGGCAGCGACTTTAGCGAGATCAAGTCTTCCTCCGAAGCCCTGACAACCATTTGGTCAGAGATCGCTCCAAGTCTCTATCAACAGCAGCAGCAAGATCAAACTCCCCCGCAACAGGAATCTCCGAAAGAGGACGAGAGCAAAGTTGAGAACGCCGACTACGAAGTAGTAGACGACAAAAAGTAATTGCCCGCCGAGCAGGGTTAAATCCTCGCAACCCTGCCGGAATCCTCTTTCGGATTTTCGTTCCGTCGCCGTCACAAGTGCACTGTAGGGGCGGGTCTGAATCAAATGACTTGCAGAACATCGGTATGAACAAGCGGAGACCCGCCCTCTTTCGATTTTCATTTTTCGATTTGGGATTTGGGATTTTCCCCGCGGCGGCATGTGTCCTGAGTCTTCACATGCCCCACTCACACTTTGTCATTCTGAAAGCCGCGTTCTTCTATCCCTCCACTTCCGCAGTGGGGGACAAAAGGGGGGTTGCGGCGGCTTGAACAATCATTGCGAGTGGACTGCTCTTTCCGACTCTGAACTCTCAGTGATCCTTCATCGCGCGAAGACCGAGGACGCGCGATTCAGGATAACCGGGAAGGGGGTAGCGCCGCACGGCAGTGCGCAATCCTATCGGCGCCAAGGGGAATGGTCTTTCCTGTGTCAGGACAGACCCTCACCCCGCCGGAAACCGTCCACTTGACTTTTCCGAAATATTGCGCTAAGTTATAGCATTGCGCTCTTCCCCTGTCCACGACAAGTGAAGAGGACTGGGGGGTAGCCTGCAGCCCTCACTAACATAATATCGCAAGGCACCCCGCATCTCGGCAATCATGCATTCTCATAACAAACTCCTCCGGTTAGACTCGATAAACCACCATCCCACCAATGAAAGACTATCTTCGAGACCTTAACGACAAGCTGATTCACGGCGATGCAACCGAGCACACGCATCGCCCAGCACTTCAGAAATTGCTCGAAGAGTTGAGCGAAATGTCCGAAGTCAGTAGAGGCTCCGTTTTCACGAACGAGCCTAAACGCATTGAGGTGGGTGCGCCCGATTTCGTGATTCGCCACAAGGTTGGAAGAACTGAGCATTTGCCGATTGGTTACATTGAAACAAAAGATGTCACCACGAATCTTGATATTGTCGAAAGGAGAGTGTTAACCATGTAGTGATGACAGTGCATCCATGTTGCCGTTGATTCGATAGTAGGCAAAGAGGGCGATCGAGAGGTCGACCATCTGTAATGATTTAGACACGATCACCGTTCGTCTTCG
>JAGVEU010000518.1 GCA_020057985.1 Calditrichota bacterium
CGCCCGCCAACCGACAAAAATACGGCGAAGAAATTGACGACCTCGAAATGAACTGCACGGGCGGGCTGCGGAAGACCTTAGACCGCCCCTACCGAGAAACTCGTGTTTTCGATTTGAAAGAAAAGAGAGACACCACTGATTTGCACACTGAGCTTTGCTATCGAATCTTGACAGTCACACTCCATGTTCCTACATTTCCAGCCCGATCAGCCGCAAGAAATTTGATTTGGTGTTTTCCGGACAGGAGCGGTTCCCGAGTCCAAATGGCGCCGCCCTTTGCGTCATATTCGTATTCGGCGATGGCAGTGTGGCCGTCCACCTTGCAGCGGATTGTGTTGTCATCAAGACCGCTTTCGCCATCGGTAAGTCTGAAGCGCAATGTACCGGACTTGGCGGTTACGGAGAAACTTGGTGGTTGCGTGTCCACTCCGACTCCGAAGACTCCCGCTCTGAGGGTCGTGCAAGCGAGAGAAGCAGTTACAGTGTCTTCGGAAATCCTCCACAGAGGTTGTCTGCCCTTGCCATTGCGTTTGTAGAAGTAGTGACCAGCTAAAGATTCGCCTGCTGCAAGATGATAGCGGATACTAACACGATCTGAAAAACCCAGACCTTCGGGGCCGATATGAACCTCGCGCGGATTCAACTCGTCAAGTTCCATATACGCAAGATCAACTCTGCTCTTGGATTCAACAGTAAATCGCCCTACTGATCTTCGGTCAGGCAGCTCGCACATAACAGAAGACGAGAAAGGCCCGGCCGTGACCGGAATCGTGACGGTTGTGAGGTTTCCGGCGCGATCCTCAACTTCAATCGTGACTTCAGCCCCTTGAATATTCTCGATCCACCCGCTTGGCAAAGAATCTTGTTGCATTCCTGAGGGCGCTGGAATCGAAAACAACCGGCGAATATCGCGCTTGCTTCTCACGCGATCGGCCAGAACGAGCTGTCCGTAAATGTCCTTCGGGCCGAGCAGATCAATACGCGACGGAAGGGTCTCAAATGCAGTTCGGTTGTTCACCTTAATCCGAATCAAGGCAACTGTTGAGTTCCGTCCCCACGGATTCGGATCATAGGTTTGGAGAAAGAAGGCGATAGGCTCATCGGAAACGATTGGAGAAGCCGTGTACTGGTTTCTGGCCCGCTTCGCAAGCTTGACTGGTTTTCCATGAGTCATGGGCGTGTACGCAGATCGCGTTGTCCACCAGAGATTCGATATCACCGGTGGATTGCGGTCGTCAGGAGAATAGTTCCTGAGCGGATCTGTTTGAACGGCACCTTCCCGAATCTCGAAATGGAGATGCGGAGGACCGATTCCAGTAGCTCCCGTGTAAGCGAGAGTTTCTCCCTTCTGAAAACTCAACGATGGCAAAGCGGTTGGGAAAGTACAGTCTACACGATAGGTTCCGCCAACAAGTTGCGAATCACGCAGGACCATCTCAATCGGCGTAACGAATTTGTGCAAGTGACCGAACACAGCCGTTCGTCCATCCTCAAGCCGGAAGTAGAGAACGCGCCCATAGCCGTTGGGAATAACTGCTATGCGCTCAATCCAGCCATCGGAAGGAGCGACGACCGGCAAGTGATTGCCGCTCGTTCGCAGATCCACTCCACCGTGGAAATGGTCGGTACGGCTATCACCGAAACCACCCGTCAGAGTTTTGTGGCCGGGGAGCGGCCAGAGTAAATTCTCCCCCGCACTCAATTCGCAAACCCATCCAAGAACCAACAGGAGGAATAGCTTGCGCATCAGTACTCGCGCCAGCGCATACTCACGCTCAGCAACAATCCGGACATGAAGAGGATGACGAGTAGCGAACTTCCTCCGTAGCTAATGAAAGGTAGCGGCAAACCCGTCACCGGCAGCAGACCAACTGTCATGAACAGATTTGTTAGGGATTGAAACGCAAGTGAGCAGACAATCCCTACGGCAAGCAGTCCATTGAACGAATTGTGGCAACGCGAGGCAAACTGGATTCCCCGCACGAAAATAACAAGCAGTAAAGCTGCAACCGCAAGACTCCCGATGAAGCCGAACTCCTCTGCCCAGGCCGAGAAGACGAAGTCTGTGTGACCTTCGGGCAGAAAATCCAATTGGGTCTGAGTTCCCTTGAGATATCCCTTGCCGGTAACACCGCCGGATCCGATTGCAATTTTGGACTGAATCAACTGATAAGCCGAACCGAGCGGATCAGCTTCGGGGTCAAGAAAAGTCAGAATCCGTTTCTGTTGATAAGGATGAAGATGCGCCCATAGTCGAGGAGTAATGGAACCAATAGTCAAATAAGCAACAGATCCAAGAATCACCGGAAGTACCTTTCGCGCGCTGGAGTAGATCGCCACAACAAATGCGATTAGTATTGCAAAATGGAGCGTGTTGCTCCACGAGGTTAACACGGCAGCCACCGGACAAATCATGAGCAATAAGTGCCACGCCGGAACTCCTGCCCAAGCAAGCATGCCAAAGAGCAGCACAGGAAAAACGAGTGATGTCCCAAGATCCGGCTCGACCAGAATCAATCCCATCGGCAACAGGACAACACCGATGGCTACCAAAGTGAGCCAGGTTTTTCCGATGTCACGAGGGAAATCGGAAAGAAATCGCGCCACGCCGAGGATCGTTGCAAGTTTCGCAAACTCGGAAGGCTGGATCTTGAACATGCCAACGCCGAGCCAACGTGTCGCTCCCATGCCTGTGTGACCCACGACAAGTACAGCAACAAGTAATAGGATCGCTATACCAAACACAACATAGGCCAGAGTCTCAAAGAATCGAATTGGAAGCGTCATTGCTATCAGCATCGCAAACAAGCCGATTCCACTCCATAAGAGTTGGCGCTGAAAGTGGGTAAATTCCGCGGTAACACCGGAATAGCTTGTCGAGTAGTTGGCAAGCAAACCGATTCCGATCAGCGCAACTGTGGATAGCAAG
>JAGVEU010000521.1 GCA_020057985.1 Calditrichota bacterium
ACTCGGTAAATGGGTAGTACACTAGAAGTTATGGGTCCAGAACCATGGGCCTCTTCCAAAATCTGTTGTGCACCATCAAAAGCTCCACGTACAAGCATGTGTTCAGCCAGTTTAATTTGAGCGAAACAGTGCGTGTTTGCGAAAGGACCGGAGGGGGGAGGGAGTTCCGCAATAATTGAACGAAGATGATCCAATGAACGGTCTGAGGAACCGCTGAGATGCTCGGTCGCGGTTAGTGAAACAGCGGCAAGTCCCTTATCCGCCTGGAGGTCATTGGTCCGAGGAATAATTTCATCAGAATTGGCGACCGCATCCTCAAATGCAGTTCTCGCCGCCTGGTAATTGCCAACATTATGGTAAATAACACCTAGATAATGTGTAATCAGCTGCAGGTAGCGGCTGCCTTCGGGCCCAAGCTCGTGGGCCATTACTTGAGCTGTTTTCGCGAGGCGTTCCAGGTTCCGGACATTGGGGCGTCTCTCGTGCATACTGGAGAATACGATACCGAAAATGAGTTCAAGACAAATGCGTCGATATCTAGGTTGCGCGGCGCGTCGAAGGCGAGGGAGTAATTCCTTGGCTAACTGAATTAGGTTCGGGTCATACCTTGAAAGTAGGTCGTCGATAAGACGGGAAACCGTCCACTCGTAGATGACTGTAGGGTCATCGGGAAAGAACGGGATACAAGAGGGCGCCAGCCGTTTGTAGTAGGCCAACATACCGGGAGAAATTACACTAGAATCTGCCAAATCATGATGGTTGCGGCAAAGTAACATTAGGTTGTCCTCGTCATTGCGCCCGCCCAAGCGCCGGGGAAGAATGTGATGTATTTCTAGAGGATGCGTCACGTCACAAAGGGCGCATCGGCAACCTTGGGTTCTGATTACCGCCGCGCGAATTCTTTCCGGTATGGAAGGGGATTTTTGACTCATTCAATCTACTCTTTATGCAAGTCGAAAAGCATGAAGGCCGGTATTCGCGTAAATCGGTCATACAATCGGGCAATGCAGGCCCCTTCAACAACCGGCAATGGTTCGAATAGATCCACAACGTGCAATTGGCAATGCCGAAAGGCTTCAAACAATTCCGTTAGGGACCGGTGGTACAGATTGGTGGCGGTACCGGCAGGATCCCAAACCACTTCCTGGATCGGCCGGCAAAAATAGAGTTCGCGTTCATCATCGGAGTTCCGGGGAGAGATCCAGCGCCGTTGTGTGGTGCAATGCAGGTCGTCAAACAGAGAAAAGCAAGGATGCGGCACGGTTACTATTAGTCGGGAAGAGAAGGAGGAGGCTGCGCTTAGGGCGCCAACAGAGTTGTCAACACATGACAACACCAGATTCATCACAACCGCGTCAAATAGGTAATTCGCGAGTAACCCGGCATGATTTGCGACAAGGACATTCGGATTTTCCCTTTCGGCTCGTTTTGCCATGGCAACAGATGGGTCGAGGCCTACAACCTCATGACCTTGACCTCTCGCGAAGGTCAAGAATTCGCCAGAGCCGCAGCCATAGTCAAGAATGCGCATCTTTGACTTGATGCGTTCACATATCGCGGGATACAGCAGGTAGTCATGAAACCACCGCTGTTCAGGGGGCCCCTTCCAGGACCCGGACGCCAATGCGTCCCATTTCTGCAAGTTGTCAGGCAAGCTTCTTGTCCCCCCTCATGAGCGGAGACCCGCAACTCGCACAATGTCGCCATTGTGCCTTAACCAGTTGACCACAGGTATGACACTGCAGTGTATTGCGACTTTCGCCGCGGGAAACCCCCTCGCGACGCTGAAACCGATCGGTAATTGTTCTGCACTTGTCCACCGTCAGTTGATTTAAATCTAGACTGAGGCGGTCACTGAGAGAAAGGAGGTTTATCGTTATGTCGGCTATCTCGTCCGAGAATTCCGGGTGTAATTCAATGTTTTCAAACAGTTGATCAACCTCCGCTCTTTCTTTCCATTGCAGGATTTGCAGAAGTTCAGATGCCTCTAGCAAAATGGCCAGCGTAAGGTGTCGCCCGGTGTGATACTCGTCCCATCCGAGAATTCCCACCATTCTGCGCACCGCATCACGTGCCGGGGTCATGTCCAACCGCCCATTGTGCTCTAGCATTGCACTTTGCCTCCGGGTCTGAGTGAGTCAATTGACAATCGAAACTTCCCAGACTATATTACGGCTGATTTCTAAAGCCATGCGGGATATAGACCGAGAGCGCTCCAGGCTTGCCAATTCAATGCGACAAATAACTCCTCTTCGACCGGGGCAACTGAATTGCAAAACCGCCTCGCCTTCTTCTTTACCGTGTTCGGATCACATGCGTGTTTCACCGGTTGCTAGCACACCACCCACTCGTACGTCGGAAGCCGAATTGAGGTACCGGGCTTCGCAAGTTATTAGACACTTCCTCAGATTTCCGCCGGCCTTATGGCCTTCATTTTCGGGGCTCTCTTGCCGCGATTATAGCATTGTCGTGTCTCCAGCACCCTCATTTTCAGCAGATGTCGCTGAGTCTGACCCTATTGATCCCGGCCCATCAGCGAGCCGGTCCGCGTGCCTAATGTACGGGGATTTCTATTCCGCCCTCATCATTCATCCATAAGTGCCCCCCTCCCAACGGCCACTCATTATCGCCACCGGGACACTACGGGATGTGGGATTCGAGTGCAGGTCAAGGATTAAATTGCCAACGGACCCAACAACAGGCGATACAAACGCACACTGGCAAGCGTCGACATCAGATGGCTGTCTGCCTGAAGAACGCCTGACGGGATGCCACGATTTCAGAAATCGAATCAACTGACTCACGTCCACCAGCGTCGACCGCGGTCCCCACAGGGTGCCGATTTGCCCATTTAAGCGCAGCATCCAGCAACTGCTCCGACCACTTCAAACGTGTTCGCCAACCAGCTGCGAGAAACGCATCATGTCCAAGCCGGGCAGATCGAGCATGTTGGCGGACTGCTGCCGCAATCTCCTCCTCGGTTCCCGGATTTGCTCGCGCGAAAATGGCTCGAAGCGATTCAGTCTTGCCTATCCATCCGTGGTTCGTGTAACTCGCAAACTTCTCTTCCATCAACCGCAACCAACGCCCCCCCTCTCGGCGCACGCTTCCCTTTGTCGGCCGTTGCGGTTCCCATAAGGGGCAGTACCCGTAACCCGCTTTCGTATCTGGCCGAAAGGAATAGGGTAGGTCGTTTGTAACATCGAGCCAAATCCATGGCTTGGGAATTTGCGCAATCCGATATCCCTTTGCACCTAGCAGTGGCAGACTCATATCCGAGCGCGCGTTATTCGCCGCGGAACCGGGAAGATCAGCCCGATCTACGGGTGTCCAGCGCCGTAAATGAACCAATGCGATACCCGAGTCATGTTCTAACAATTCGATCGCACGCCACAAAAATTCCCCACTTTGCACAAAATCACTGGGCAGAAAGATGCTGTCGTTCTCAATTCGCCACAAGTATGGCTCTTGAGCTGTCGCCAAAGTGCGCGTTAGATAGTGCGCATTTGTCCGGGTTGTAATCTCCCATTGGGTTCGGCCGTCCACCCGCTTGACACGGCCACTTTCATGGGCCGGGAAGCTATATAGCAGCTTCTCCGAACCGTCTGTGGATTCGCAGTCCACCAATCGCCAACGGACATGCGGATTAGATATCAGACTTCGAGGGATCGAGTTAAATAGTCGCCAGAGACGACCGTTCCCTTGGGATAATTCACGGTTGCCATTATAGTTCATAATCTCAGCGAGAACGAAAGGCTTCATTGCTTACTCCGGAATTAGATAGCCATCTTTCAACAATTGATTCACGTCCGCATCATTAAGACCAACATGAATGAGTTGCTCAACATCCACTGCTCTCCCATCCTCTAATACCGCGCGCACGGCCGGAAAACACGGTGACATCCACCATTTCGCCAGATGATCATGGTAAAGGCCCCGTTTTGCCCATACACACCAAGGGGCCATTACAACGCGGCGTGGACGCCCTCGCACGCTCAGTTGCATGGGTGCAAGGGGCTCCTCGATCTGGACTCCAGCGAAAAGCACTTCGTAGCGATCGACCATTGTATCTAGGGAGAACCGTTGTATACCATCCGGTCGAACTGTTGGCCGCGCGCAATCAGCGTCCAGGTACCTCTGTACAGCATCTGCCACTGCCCCGGGATCCCCAGGTTCGACCATTTCTGTCCAACCATGAGGCAAACTGTCCCGCTGTGCGCCCACCATTGATTGTACCACGGGAGTGCCACACGCGAGGGATTCCAAAGCAATGTTGCAGCCAAAGCCTTCGGCAAATGTCCCCGCACAGAGTGTCACATTTCCTAGACAG
>JAGVEU010000299.1 GCA_020057985.1 Calditrichota bacterium
CAACGGCGGCAGCAATCATCTATTTACCGAAGTACGTTTCAAAGCGTCCGGATTCCTTTTGTTGCGACCAGGTCTTGCAGCCTTCGGCACGGCCAAGCTCAACCAATGGAGCAGGCACAAAAGGAGTTACGAGGACGAAGATCTGACCTTCCTTTAGCGCTGCAACTTCGCTCATGACCATTCCCTTGGGATGTTGCCCTTGTGCCAGCATGGGGCGGGCATCGAGTGTCTTTACGACCTGCCCGGAATTCACCCACGGCGGAGCGCCGGCGCCCTGCTTTGCCACTTCGAGTTCGGGAAGACAGGCAGCTTTTCTGAGGCGATAGATCACGTCGGGCAGGGCGACCTTGTTTCCGTCGGCCGCTTTTTCAAGTGTGGTTGTGCCAAGAACGATCTTGCGCAAGACCGGAGTGCGCAGTGATCCCAGCGAAGGGATCAACTCGATCAATAATTCCTCGATGAAAGGATAAGCCGCGAGAAGCGCTTCCAACTTGGTATCCGGTGTAATCGAAAGCTGTTCACTCATGATCGTTTCCTTTTGCAGTGTCGCCGTAGCTTAAGAGTCGTTGTTCGCCTTCGAGCTTGCGCAGACGAGTGAGATCCATTGTCATTTCCACGGTTCCGAGGTACTTGCCGTCCTCGCTCCGCACAGCATAGTAACTGATGAAGATGAATTTCCCGTGCAGGGTAATCCAGAATTCCGCCTTGCTCTGCCGCCCTGAGCGGAAGTCCTCCACAATCTGATTGACGATATGTACGCTCGTCGGCGGGTGACAGTTTTGAACTCTGCGGCCAAGAATTGTACGGTTGCGGTCGAAGATTCGTTCCGCTCCCTGAGAGAAATACCGCACGGTATCCTCTTGATCCACGAACGTCATATCAATGGGCAGCGTGTTGAGCATCGCATTCAACTCGGTGAGCGTGAAACTGCCGGTCGGAAAGACAATTCGGTTAGTATCGGCAGCCGTCTTGTCCGCTGGGAAGAGTCCTTCCGGAATCCATTCGTCTTTGGGATCAAACAGGCAAAAGCCAATCTCCGGGCTTTGCATGGCCACATCGTACCATTCCGAATCGGTAAGAATGTCGAGGCACATCGGGAACAGGATCTGTTCCTCCTTGTAGATCATATCATCAACCGACACTCCTGCAGGACGCAGAAGCAGTTGAACGATTGCCTTGGCCTCGTCCGCGCGAATGCCTTGAGCAGCGGCAAGCGCCTCTTGCGCGGACTTAAGCAGCGCACGGGTCTGATCGTGCTTGCCCCACATCACGGTGGGCGGGCCCGTGATCTCGTGCTTTTCCAAATAAGGAAACAGCAGATACTCCTTGCGCCGGTAGTGCTTGTCCACATCCATCAGTTCGTTAAACCGCAGGTGGATCTTTGAAAGCAGTGGCGTAGGATCAGCTTTTTCGTCCAGTGTCTGCACCTGCTGAAACAACTCAGAGAGACCCGACAGCGCTGATTCCAGAGCGCGGTTCTCTTCTTTGAATGTGTGCACCGGATGACCCGGCAAAACACTCTTGGCGGCGCTCTGGTCAATGTGTCCCTTCAGCGCCTCAGTATGCAGATCGCATAGATGAAGCACTTCCTCCTGCGGCAAGCCTTCGGAAATCAATTCCTGTTCGACCTGCACCACTTCACCGTAGGGAACTTCGCCCAATAGCCGTGACACCTGACTTCGCACTGCTTCCGGCGCGACTCCCTTGTGAAGTTCAAGAATCAGATGCTTTAGCGTATCCCTTCGCTTCCGCGAATTATTGATCAATTCACTCATATAACTCCGCGTGTAACCTGAGATTCAATTGTTGACCTCAGTGGATCTAATGACCCCTGAGCTTCTTTTCACTTTTCACTTTTTCTTCGTCAGCCTCGAATGGCGATATTAACTTGAATTCCAAACTCGAACAGCCGTGACTTGCTGTCCGTCACGTCGTTCTTGGTTTGTTGCAGTTTCAGGTGCGCTTCTCCCTGCACAGCGCTGGAGAACGAATAGGTCATGCGCGGTTGTACTGACCATGAACTCTGAGCGGCACGCACGGCATACGTCTCGCTATCCGGTTGATCAGTCTGTTCCTGCTTACTCGTTGTGTAATCAAAGTTCAGCGAGAAGGTGGTCTGATTTTGAAGGCGAATAGCGCGCATGAACAGCAAGGGTATTTTAAGTCCGGTGCGAATGGAATAGCTTACCGTGGCTTGCGCCGTCTGTTCCGTATTGCGGTTCTTGTTTCCCAATGCCACACCGTTGACGAAGGTTCGAGATGACATATATCGGAGTTGTGACTCGATATTCCCTTTCCACGAGAAGTTCACGCCGAGCAGCGGATTCCATTGTCGAGTATACTCGCGTGATTGAGTATTCGCGCTGCTGCCCGTCCAGTTCTCCTTGACCTTATTTGCCAGACCGCTTGTGACTGTGACGGACGAGGCAACCTTATCCAGAAACTTCATCTTCTCTAAGCCTGACCAATCCAGTGATACATCAACAAACGGATAGGCTTTGAGATCAGCCGCCTTCTTGCCGAGCCAGAACATCGTCTGTTCTTTGTTGCCGGTCGAGGTGGTTGAAATGTTCTCGGCGGTGCGATACGTGTGGTTGAAGGTTGCCTTAACGTTTTGGAGAATTCGCACACCGGATCGCGCAGTAATATCCTGACCTTTGCGTCGTTGCGGTTGCGTGGTGTAGCCTCCGGACGTAGTATCTGAGGCGATCCCTAATCCCGGATCCATGGTAAAACCTAACTGGTAAGGAATCTTTGCTTGTCCGTAGAGTCCTGATTGCTGATGGCCAGCCGTGTTGTCATAACTTATGGCAATCGGATCGAGTTTTGTCAGCGCCTTCTTGAGCGGTGATAGGAATGAAAACAAAGTTGCCAAGGGAGATTTCGCGGGAGTCTTAGGCGCAGCTGCTTTGCTAGTGTCAGCCGCTGTAGTATCTGTCTTTGCTTCCTTGCCTCGCCCGTCTCTTTCGTCTCTGGCGCGTTCGTCTCCGCGCTCGCCCTGCGCCCGATCTCTACCACCACCACTCCGTCCAGCCTCATCCCGACCACTCCGGCCTCGTTCAGCGCCTCCGCCACCAAGAATAGATCGGAAATCGAGCTGCGTGTCCACGCCGAAATTGCGTTGGTTGGAGATCGCCTGTCCATTGGTTCTCTGAATGTTCTGCCAATTCCAGCCGTACGTCGCCGTATAGTTCGCGGTGGGTTTGAGCCACGAGAAGAATTCCGGGCTGTAGGTGTTGGTCACCGTTTGCTGAACATCACTTGTGCGTCCGAAATCATATTGGAGCAGTTTTGCCCAGTCACCGCTTGCGAGGTTTCCACGATGCGTGCGATTGAAGTCAATGTTAATCGGCGCGAAGGGCGCAAAGCCTGTGGCCAACGTTCGCGACGTGGTGAAAGTACGGGACTCCGTGATCTGATTGATTGCATGCCCCGTTGAATCTTGTCGGCCGGTTCGTTGTTCCGTGTAGCTGTTGCGCTTGTCTCCGTGAGCCTGCACTTGAAGCTTCGTGGGCTTGAAATAGAACTTCGGATTTCCGAGGATTTTCAGCACCGGAACATGTTTTACCCACCAGATAAAAGGCACTCCTCGCCCTTTTGCGGTTGGGAAATTGTAGCCAAGACCTGCCCCTGAGGTTTCGGACTCGCGACGCACGGTGCTGAAATCGTGTCCTTCGTCGTGGTTGAAGTTGTAATCCGCATTGAGCTTTTCCACGGTCCAACGAACAAACGGATTTTTCGAGTTTCCGGTCTTGCGAAACGAGGTGGTATAGGTGTAGGATTTCTGTACGCTTTTGACACTGTCCGGCGCCGTTTCCGCTGTGATTCTCGTGTCCGTCTGCGGTATGAACTTGGGAGTGGAATTGGTTTCTGTATAGTTGAATGTGACGGGAAGAGAAACGCCCCACTTGCCAACATAGAACTTGTCCAACGCCAGATTGATTCCGGCACGCTTGGTTTCCCGACTGGCTTGATCTCCGATTCTCGTGTTCACATTGTGGAAGTCTGCATCTCGCGTTGTGTATCCGGTATTGATCGTCGCCAAGTCTGCCAGCTTGAGCGAAACACTCACATCCGCGGCTGTGCCCGGATCTTTGTAAATATCCGAGACTCGCAGTTCATCCACCCAGATTTCGTCGTCGCGCCCGGACGATGAATACTTCTGCGTCTTGCGGATCCCGAGGGCCATGAATCCCACGTGCGAGAGCGAGGGATTACCCTGAATAACAAGACTGTCTCCGAACTGGGTCGTATCGCTTGCCCAGGCAAACCGTCCCGTGCGAAGCTGCTGCTGCTGATCGGAATCCACCTGCGACAATGCGATACCGCGAAGAATAAACAGGTTGGACAGATCATTCATGGCTACATTGATCACGTTATCCGGATGCCAGCCCGGTTTCACGTCGAGTTCAATGTCATAATAGTTGTTGTGCAAGCTCGAAATGTTTTGCCCTAAGCGCAGCACAAATTGGTATTTGCCCGTCGGAAATAGGGATGCATCCACGCTGCCGCCGTGCACAAACATCTTCAAGCGGCGATATTCGAGCAGGCTGATATCCTGATACAGATTCTTCGCCACAAAAAAACTGTCCGGCGCCGGCGCTCCCAATTGATTGATATGCAGCACCAGCGATTGCTCGCGCTTCCGAATGTTCGTAATCGGATCAATGTCACCCTCGACTCCCGGCGGACTGACATAGCCCGGATTCTCATGGTTGTTGATCACTGCCAGCGAAACATATTCTGTGGTGTCGGCGCTGCCGGATGAAGCCTGCCACATGAACGAAGGCAGCCACTCATTGGACACAATGTCCATTTGCACGATTTCAAGCTTTGTTGGTTTTGTCACGCCCGTCATATAAAGACGAGCCCAACGAATGCTGGTTAAATCGGGGCCATGCACCTCGCGTCGCAGAGTGGTATCCGTCGCATTGAGGGGAATCCGGAACAATCTCCACCGCTTGACATTGTCTTGTCCACCCACAATGTACGGACTGTTTTCGTTCAACTCGATATTGAAGGAAAAGTACCGGTTCGCGATATCGAGGAAGTCATTGTCGTTCAGATCCTCCGTATCGGGAAACGTCCCGCCCTCATCGTTGCGACTGTTCTCGGTACCGTTGACGTCCCGAAAGTCACTGCTGTTTGAAGCGTGCGCCCAGTCATCATAAGATGGCACACGGGGACGGGTTGGACCGTTCCACTCGGCGGAGTCGGTGGGATCTGCGCCGCGCTGTCCGTCGAGTCCGGTATCCTCGTCACTGCCATCCAGCAAGCCGTTTCCGTATTCGCGTTGTTGACTTGGTGTGCTCTGTCCGGAATTGGGTCGGTCCTCTGAATTCATGAGTCCGTTGGGCAGAGCGTCCTCGGAGATTTCTCCTAAATCCACGACCAATCTGCCCTCAGGTGTGGGCGGCAACTTGATCCAGAACTCGAGGAATTGAGCGCGGGATTGATCGGAATAAGCCTCACCCAGATACCGCATCACGCCGCCCCAACTTCGTTCCTTGTGCCAGGTCGAGTCGGGATCATCATGCGACGAGTCCGGCGTGAATTCAAGAACCAAGGATTGCAGCGTATTTGCAACTTGCGAGTTGACCTCGCGCTCGGGGAAAACTTCCTTCACCGGCACTTGCTCGCGCGTATTCGGATTCCACCAGCGCAGCCGCCCGCGCAGCATCTCGATTTGGTCGTCTTCCGGAATCGAGGAAACGGTCCACATTCGGCGCAGCATTCCCAATGGCGTTGCGCGTCTCGATCCCTCAAAATCATCAAGGTCCGCCAGTCCGTTGTAATCGCCCGTGCGCGGATTCTCGAGTGAGTTTGGATTGGGAAATACCTTTGCCATTTCCGCCTCGATCTTCAACTCGGATGGAGAATTCGTGGTAATGAGCGGCACTTTGTCCACCATCGTCGTCAGGAAATAGGGCTTGAAGGTCAGACTGGTATTCAGGTCATAGAGTGAGTTTCGCAGGGGTTCATTCCCGATGCGCACCCGTTTTTCCAGAGTCTTCTCGTTCAAGTACAGCAGCATTCCCCCGATATACGAGTTGTCCCAGAGCTCATATTCCGCGCGCGCACCGAGCAGGGTCTTCTTGTCAAGTTGAAACGCTTGTCCTGACTCATAAGTGATCTCAAGATTCGCGCCCGGAGCTTTTGCGGCTTCGTTCAAGATCTTGAGCTGGCCAGAGGAATAGTCCACAGTGTAGTCAATTCCCTTGGTCAGTTTTGCTCCATTGAGCGTGACTTCTTCCGAACCCTCAAGGATCAGATAGCCAAGATTAAACTCCGTCGTTGAGCCCTTGTACTCGGTTTTGAACGTCCAACGAGAGCCTTGTGAATTGTGCTGAGTTGGAATTGTGGTGTAGAGATAGGGTGCGCGAAATCCGGTTGAGTCGCCGGTCTCCTGCTCCAGTGTGGCAAGCGGCCATGGTGCAATCGAATTTCCCGGAGGATCCTCATAGCCCGAAGGATTGAACGGAGTCAGATCGAGGAAGTGCAATTCTCCCAGATCATAACGAATTATCGCCGGCACATTGTCCACCAAACCATCCGCTCCGGGAGCGCCCTGTTGGCCCTCGCGATCAAAGTCAAAGAATTGCAGATAGGACACGTTCTGCCCCGGCGGACTCGTTTCTTCGACCCGGCCGGCGTTGGCCGACGAGGCTCGAATGATGGTGAGCTTGAAGTTGCTCGGATCAAGATTGGTCGCTCTGAGGCTGTACACGTGCCGGAACATCAGATTCCACGTGGAGTCGGTAGGCTGCGGATTGGGAGGCTTAAGTAGAACCAAGGCAAGGTTGTTCAGAGTCGCCTGTAATGTGCCGAAAGTGCCTCCACTGTCGGTCTTGAACGCACATGCCAATGCCTGATCTGAGCGAACCGGTTGTTTCAAGCGAATATATCCGAGCTGCGGCTCAACGTCGTAGTCAGTCCCCTTATTCAGCCGTTTCCAGACACCGGTCACGTGGTTCTGATCCTGCGGGAAGTTCTGCGTGTCTGCCAAAGAGGAAATGAACTGAATGGCGGCGGCTGGACCAAAGATCTCCGTCTCCGTCGGACTGGCATTGGCTCCAATGGTCACATAGACCTCAATCCCATTATCAGAAATCGCGTATCCCGGCTGGCCGAGGGTAACGTGCTGGCGATTTGAATAGCGGCGATAGTTCTCGCGGAAATCCAGAGCTTCGCGTCTGCGCGGCGTTCCGTTCACTGTGTCCGTGATATCCACATGGTTCGAAGTGATCCAGAAGTAGACCCCTTGCAGAAACGCCTTCTCGTCGAACTGCTGCCGCTGCAAGTCCTTGTTGGGTGATTTCCGGTTTTTTTGACCTCGCTCAAGGGATGCGATTCCGGTTAAACTCAGCGCTCCCATCTTAAGCTGAGTCTTCAATCCGAACAATCCGGTGTTCTTCCCTGAAAACGTCGCGAGTTTCGTGCCGAGATTCAGTTGCACGTTTCCCGCTTCCACCTTCTGCACAATTTCGTCATCGTCCCCCGTATAGGTGAGCCGGATTGAGTTCTGAAAATCGAAGAGGCTCTCCGAGTTCTGGTCCACCTTCACTTCGACCTTTTGTCCCACTTTCCCTGAGATCGAGAACTGCTGGGTCATGTTGATCTCAAAGCTCGTGTTGGCGTTCTGCTGGTTGGCTGTCTGCAATTGGTCAAACTTCTGGCGACGGATATTGCCTGTAATGCCGATGTTGCCGGACACGCGAAGGCCGATATTGTCCCCGCCAAACAGTCGCTTGAAGGTCTTGCTCTTGATCTTGAAAGGTACGTCTATGGCAATGCCCTCGCCCGACTTGTCCGCCCGACCTCCCTCCTTGTACTTCTTGCGAGACTCCTCAACAAACAGGTTTCTGCGATCTGTGCTCAGGCGAAGCTCTTTGTACTCGTCATACAGCAAAACCGTAGGCTGCAACAAGTTGGTGGACTTAATCCTCTGCACCAACCGCACGGTGGTGAGGGTGGTATCGAAAATCGCACCTTGCTCAAGCGTCGTCGCTGGATTCTTCAGAATGGCCCGATCCTGAAAAGCAGAAATTCCTTTGGGGAGCCGGACCAGCAGGAAATTGCTGCTGAGGCTATCCACAAAGGAACAACGAAAACCCACCCTCGCCTGAGCGGGAGCCCAAACAACGAGGCAGGCCAAAAAGGCGTATGACGCTAAGAGTCTTGTCCGGTTACTCTGGCCGATGGACATCTAATTTACGGAAATCCGCACAATAAGTCTCGTGTTATTGCAAACTTCGACCGGCAAGGGATCGAGCCTGCGCTCCCTTTCGGGGCTAAACTAAAAACGGGTTAACCGATTGCTAACGTCCACGTCCTCCAGAACTTAACCGAAGACCTAATGATTTCTCAACTTAGCAATTTCTCCCCAAAATTGCAAGCGAAAGTTTAGAGAGAACAAGCGAAAGCCGCGACGCGGAGTATTGCAAATGCTTCCTGTGCAGATACCGGAAAACAACCTGAAGTCATTTTGGAATGGCTGCTGATTGTGTTTCTTAGTCACTTACCCCCATACCCCCACGCGAGCACAGTACTGTCTCAATGATTTGTGAAGTGGTTTCACAAGGATTTTGCCTGCGGGATCGGTTGCTTGGAGCCGACCCAAACTGCCGACAAAACAGAAAACA